>JAGLFC010000086.1 GCA_023144715.1 Gammaproteobacteria bacterium
AATAAACCCTGTTTATCTATGGCGATGACTTCAATAATAACCGCATAATATTGAATAATTTCATTATTCCATGTGACCTCAATCAAACGTTTACTCTTTTCTTCTAATTGAGTCTGTATATTTGCACAGTCACTACGGTGTATGGTGATACCCCGATGTTTGGTAATAAAACCCACAATAGAATCACCGGGTACAGGTTGGCAACAATGTGCAATTTGAGTCAGTACATTATCAACACCGTCAACCGTGACATCACCTGATTTTTTATGTGATTTTATGGGTTTAAGATTATTTTGTGGTGTTAATTGTGCCTTGTTTTTTTTAACTTCAACAGCATCACCATCCAACTGGTGTAAGGCATTAGCAATTTGCCCTGTCGTAATATCTCCTCGCCCAATTGATGCAAATAATTGCTCAATTTTATTAAAGTGAAAAGTATGAGAAAGTTTCTCATAAGAAATATTTTGAATGGCTAAACGATGGAATTCTTTTTCTAAAATATCACGACCTGCGATAAGATTGTGATCATAATTTTGTTGTTTAAACCAGTACTTCACTTTAGCTCTTGCACGAGAAGTTTTTAAATAGCCTAGTTGTGGATTGAGCCAATCTCGACTGGGTGAACCCTTTTTATCGGTGAGTATGTGTACTTGTTCACCACTTTTTAATTCATACGTTAAAGCCACCATTTTGCCATTCACTGTAGCACCTCGACAACATGCACCCACCTCAGTATGTACATAAAAGGCAAAATCAAGAGGTGTTGCTCCTTGTGGCATATCAATAATTTCCCCTTCAGGAGTCATTACATAGACACGATCTTGAAAGACTTCTGATTTAAAGCGATCAATAAAATCACCTGCATCTTCTTCTTTCCATTCTAATAATTGTCGTAACCATGCTATTTTTTGTTCATAATGACCGCTTTGTTTGCCCCCTTCTTTGTAACGCCAATGAGCTGCTACGCCATATTCAGCATGATTGTGCATATCAAAGGTACGGATTTGTACTTCCAATGTTTTTCCTTGAGGAGCCAGCACAGCCGTATGAATGGATTGATAATTATTTTCTTTAGGCGTGGCGATATAATCATCAAATTCTTGATGAATATAAGGCCAAAGTGCATGAATAATCCCTAAGGCATGATAACAGTCATTTAATTTTTCGACATGAATTCTAACCGCTCGTATATCATACAGTTGTGCAAACCCTAAATTTTTACGTTGCATCTTTTTCCAAATGCTATAAATATGTTTAGAACGTCCTGTGACTTCTGCCTTGATATTATTTTTTGCTAAACCATCATGAATGATGTCTACCACGTCTTTAATATAGTGATCACGATCAACTTTTCGTTCAGATAGGTGTTGTGCTACTTTTTGATAATTACTAGGATCAAGATAACGAAAGGCAAGATCCTCTAATTCCCATTTAATCTGCCAAATACCCAAACGATTTGCCAAGGGAGCATAAATTTCAGAGGTTTCATGAGCAATTATTTTTTGTTTTTCAAGTGGTAAATGGTATAAAGTTCTCATATTGTGCAATCGATCAGCCAGTTTGATCATGACTACACGCACATCTTCTGCCATAGCAAGGAGTAATTTACGTAGATTTTCAGCTTTTAAACCCGCGTCATTAGTCTCTGATTTAAGATGAGAAAACGCTTTCATTTTAGTGACACTATCCACTAAATCTGTCACTTCAGAACCAAAATTTTGCTCTAATTGCACCAATGTGATTTCTGTATCTTCTACGACATCATGCAAAAGAGCAGCCATTAATGAATCAGTATCTAGGTTAAGAGACAATAAAATTTCTGCGACTGAAATAACATGAAAGACATAGGGTTCACCAGATACTCGTACTTGTCCTTGATGTGCCTGATGAGCGTATTCAAAGGCTTTACGTACCTGTTCAATATTAACCTGTGGATGGTTATGTTTAATTTTATTGGATAAGGCATCAAAACGCTCATTGGGTGTATCATGGCTCTCTGCCACTGCTTCTACATAAACCATTACTTATTTGCTCATTCAAAAATTTATCAATCAGTCTCTTGTTTTTTATGGTTGTCCTGAAACCAAAAAAATGATTTAAATAATAATAAAATAAAAGGAGAACTATGCAAAACCAGATCAAAAATATCTAAGGGTTTGACTAATTCTCCTGCCAACAGCATATTTATTTTTTCGATTAAATGAGGTTCAGCACCGATAGGAGCAGTGCCTAATAAAACTGCCATAAGCAGTAACATGGGAAAGGATAAATTGTTTAAAAGTCGCTTCATATTATTCAATAACTATTTTTTTATTAAAAATTGAGTGTAATTGATTTTGTTTAATATTTCCATTGTTTGCTCAATAAGCCTATTACTATGAATTTATCATATACACCTCTTTCCCTAAAATCTAAAATAAAGGATAATATAAGCCTACTTTAATAAGGGGCTATGAATGAAATTTACTGTGAATGAATTCCGTCAATGGGAAAATAAAAAAGTCACTTTACTCGGTATGTCTGGCGTAGGTAAAACCTATCTTTCTACGCTTTTAAGAGATTCACAATGGTTTCACTATTCAGGTGATTATCGTATTGGTACTCGTTATTTAGACGAGCCTATTATGGATATGATTAAGCAACAAGCCATGCAAGTGCCTTTTTTAAAAGAGTTGTTACGCAATGATTGGATTTCTATTAAAAACAATATTAAAGTCCATGATCTAGGCCCTGTACTGAGTTATGTAGGAAAATTAGGCAATCCTGAATTAGATGGTGTTGAATTAGAAAATTTTATTCAGCGTCAAGCCTATTATCGTGAAGGTGAAATTGCCGCTATGTTGGATGTACCGAGTTTTATTGATAAGGCACAAAATATTTATGGCTATCAACATTTTGTGAACGATGTGGGGGGAAGTTTATGTGAGCTAGATGTGCCAGATGTACTAGACACTTTGGTACAAAATACACTGATCCTTTATATTCAAGTGACGGATAAAGAAGAAGAAAACAAACTGATTGAACGTGCTCAAAGTGCACCCAAGCCTCTTTATTATCGCCCTGAATTTTTACACGATGAATTGGCGGTTTATCTGAAAGAAAATAACCTTGATTATGCCGCACAGATGATTCCTGATGAATTCACTCGCTGGATATTTCCTCGTTTATTTCATTCTCGTATTCCTCGTTATGAAGCGATAGCCAAACCTCATGGTTATACAGTCACCTCTCAAGAAGTGTCACAAGTACGTGATCAACAGGATTTTTTACAGCTGTTAGAAACGGCTATTGCCCGAAAAAAATAAATAAACGTGGATGAATAAATGCCCTTAGTTGCCCATAATCAATTACCCTCTTTTGACCGTTTACGTGCTGAAGGTATTCGAGTACTCACGCCTAACACTGCACAGCATCAAGATATTCGTGAATTACATATTGGCTTATTAAATATGATGCCCGATGCTGCTTTAGCAGCCACTGAACGACAATTTTTTCGCTTAATTGGGGAAAGTAATCCCATTGCACAATTTTATATTCATCCCTTTACCTTGGATGAAATTCCTCGTTCTGAAAAAGCACAAGATTATGTTGCTCATTATTATGAGTCATTTGCTGACATTAAAGCGATGGGTTTGGATGCTTTGATCATTACAGGTGCCAATGTCAGTGGTTCAGAATTATCCAATCAGCCTTTTTGGAAACCCTTAATTGAGGTCTTTGATTGGGCATGGAATAATGTCACATCGACTTTATGTTCTTGTCTTGCCACTCATGCTGTAATGGAATGTCGTTATCAGCAAAAACGAGTCTTACAAAAAGAAAAAATATGGGGTGTTTTTCCACACCATCTTATTAATAAGGATCATCCTCTGGTCAATGATATTAATACTCGTTTTGATGTGCCTCATTCTCGTTGGAATGCTATTTCAAAAGAACAATTTACTACTCAAAATCTCATGTTATTAGTATGCTCTGATCAAGGTTTTGTGCATTTAGCCACGAGTCCTGATGGCTTTCGTCAAGTACTCTTTCAGGGACATCCTGAATATGACACCATTTCTTTACTCAAGGAATATAAACGTGAAGTGATGTTGTTTAATCAAGGAAAATTAGAACATTATCCCCCTTTTCCTCAACATTATTTAGGTGTATTTGAAAAAGCGATTTTAAATGAATATCAATTACGCTGTCAAATTGCTGAAAAAAACAAACAGGCTCTGCCTGAATTTCCTGAGGCATTAATTAGTCAAAATATTGATATAACTTGGCATGATACAGCGGTTGAAGTGGTCGGTAATTGGGTGGGATTGATCTATCAAATCACTCATAATGATCGTCATATTCCTTTTATGGACGGTATTAATAAAAATAATCCTTTGTCGCTCCTTTAGGAATATTAATGTTAATAGCATCTCTTATCTTAAAGGTAAAATAATTGTTTAAATGACCAGTTATTCTAACGATTATAAGAATAAGCTTTTGATTATATTGTAATAAAGTAAATATGATGTTTTTTATAAAACTATTTATTTTTTTTTCAATACCAGTTAAACTGCCCAAAATATACAAATATAATAAAAAATGAGCATGATCAAATACAAGTTTTAATAATTATTTTAACAATTGCATGATTAAAATATTGTTAGGTTAGAACATATTAAGTCAATAATAGGAATTTATTAACTTAATATGTTGTGTTTATAAGAAATATAAAAACCTTAAATTGGGGAACTGAATATGTTTATCGTAAGAAAAATACCATTAATTCTTTCTGGTGTTTCAACTGTCCTATTTTTATCAATACTATTTTTAGCAAGTAACGTACAGGCGACTTCTAAAACAAGTGATGACTCTATCCATCATATTTCTGCGACTGTTTGTAAAACTTGTCATAAAGAAACGTATAAACAATGGAAAGGCTCAATGCATGCCAATAGTACGGCACTTAAAGATCCTATTCACGGCACGTTTTATCGAAAAGTCATAGGGGATCCAAAGAAAGAAGGTCTTACCATGAAAAATGGGAAATATCCCGTTTGCCTTCAATGTCATGCGCCTAATGCTGCGAAAGATAAAGTCACCAAATTAGATGCCAAACCTGCTTACTCAGAAGGTGTCAACTGTATTGCATGTCATACTCTAAAAACCTTTAAAGGCACTCAGGGTGAAAATGGCAAATTAAAACTGGGTATGCAAGCATACGAATATACCGATAAAATTCAAGGGACAGGGCGTAATTCTAGCCATAAACTGTCTGCTTTAACTGCGGCAGGTGATGAATTTGGTTTTGGTGGTGATGACGATCAAAAACCCAATCCACATCTTGGCTTACCTGTCAGCATGGATGGGAAAGAGATCCCTGCTTTACCGATGGAAAGTAATCCTCAACAATTAAGAACCTCCAATGCGTGTATGGGGTGTCATGATCAACGTAATAATGCTCATGGTGTACCTCTTTGTGCGACAGGTGATGAATATATAGAAAGCAGTGCGAAGACTGATTGTCTTTCTTGTCACATGCCTGTTTCTAATAATAGAGCCGATCATACAATGGGTGGTGGACATAAGCTTGGTATGTTACAACGTTCTATTGTGTTCTATATGGACAGTAAAAAATCAGGTGATACGATTGCAACAGTGGTCACTATGGAAAATAAGCAACCCCATAAAATGCCTACTGGTGCACCGTTTAGAAATATGCACTTAAAAGTAACCGCTTATGATGCCAGTGGTAATATTGTTTGGGAAAATGCTAAGGGTCATCCGGGAAAAACAGATAAGCAAGCCTATATGCGTATGGTGTTATTAGATGGTGAAGGCAAATCAACCTCACCTCCTAAGGCAAAAAGTGCAGGTGATGATAATCGACTCAAGCCTTTTGAAAAACGTAAACTGAATTATACGATTCCTGCTAAAGATGTGGTATTAGTACGTTCAGAGCTATATTACAATCTTCTATGGCCGGGTTTGGTTAAGAAATTTGGTAATAAAATTCCGAAAGATGTCACAGCACCTAAGCTGATAGCCACATCAGAAAACTCTATTTAGCCTTTAGACTTTTCACGTAGAGTGATTAAAAGCACAGCCTATTTTTTCTATTAGGTTGTGCTTATTTCTTATTTTATCTTTAAAAATAATGATGCCATTAATTTTTTTATATCTCAGGTATTAATATGTCCCTAAATTTTTTATTTATATCCTTTTTACGTTCTGTTTTAGTCAGTCTATTATTTTTTTCATTGTCCACTGTGGTCATTGCAGAAAAAGTGACGCTTGATCCTTCTAGTTGGGGTTTAGAAGAAGGTCAAAGCTGTGTTGACTGTCATAGTAAATCCTCGGCAGGTTTAACCCATCAATGGAAAAACAGTGCTCATGCACAAGCCAATGTGAATTGTTTAGATTGTCATCAAGCTTATGAAGATGATGATGATGCGATTGAGCATGAGGGCAATGTGATTTCGGTGATTGTTTCTCCTAAAGATTGTGGTCGTTGTCATGA
>JAGLFC010000087.1 GCA_023144715.1 Gammaproteobacteria bacterium
TTAAACAATAAAATGCCCTTATTATCAAAGCATTTTGGCTCGGAACTGGGGCATAATGTCGGTTGTGCAAAATGTCATGGTTCAGAAGTAAAAGTGCGTGGTGATGGAACGCTTGATCCCATGACCTGGCCTAATACAGGTATTGGTCGAATTAATCCTGATGGCTCTATTGGTTCATGTTCATCCTGTCATGGTCGCCACCAATTTTCTAAAGCACAGGCAAGAGAACCCAGTGCTTGTACGCATTGTCATACAGGCATTGAATCACCTGATAAAGAAATTTATGAGACCTCCAAACACGGTATGCTTTATGCTGCTCAACGTGATGAAATGAATTTAAAAAGTGATCAATGGGTCGTAGGTAAGGATTATTCTGCTGCTCCTACCTGTGTCACTTGTCACATGGGGACGGTGGGTAAAATGAAATCCAACCATGATGTGGGTATGCGTGATGCGTGGAACTTAAATTCTCCAGTCTCAGAAAAGCAATATCTGATTATTTTTGAAGACGGCGATAAAATGGAATTATCCACGACTAAAGCATTACCTCGACGTGGTGAAACCATTAAAAAATTGGATGGCACAGAAGCAAGAGTAAAAGTAGTCGCTTCACCTAAACGTCGTCGTCAAGCCATGATGAAAAGTTGTCTTGAATGCCATAGTAAAGGATTTACTACCAATGCCATGCAACAATTTGATGGTTTTGTTGAACTCTATAATGAAAAATACGGTAAACCCGCACAAGCCTTAATGAAGGCTTTGTATGATAATAATTTACTCACCCCTTTAGCCTTTGATGAGCCGATTGAACATACTTATTGGAAACTTTGGCATAATGAAGGGACACGCGCTCGTCATGGTGCCGCAATGGGTAGTGCTAATATGGCTTGGTGGGAAGGCATGCATGAAGTTGCAACGACCTTTTATAGTCAATTTTTGCCACAAGTGAAAGAGGTTGCAGGTAAAAAAGGAGAAGCGTTGATTAAAGAACATATATTAGAATCTGAATATCATGAATGGCTCAAAAGAACTCAGACATCAACGAAAGTATTAGGTTTTGAGAAGCAAGAGGATTAAGGTAAATAATATGAATATTAATCGATTTCTTCCTGAATTTATTACACGGCATGTCTTATTTGCCTTAATTATTGGTGGTGTATGTGGTATTGGTCTTATTTTATTTTTAATAGAATTTGATCATTACACCAGTACTGAAGAGTTTTGTACTTCCTGTCACTCTATGGAATTGGCTGCTGAACCTTATCGGGAGTCAGCACATTATAAGCCTACATCTGGAGTACGAGCCACTTGTGGTGATTGTCATGTGTCAGAGGGTGTTTTATCCGCGACATGGGATCATTTTATGGGCAGCAAAGATTTGTATAAGCAGATCTTTGGTTTAGATTATGATGATCCTGTACTGAATGCTTTGCATTTACCAGAAGCAGCATTTGATGCACGACAGTGGTTTAAGAAAAGAGATTCTGCTACTTGTAAAAAATGTCATGTAAAAGAGGCTATTTATGGTAGCCGTCCTGATACGTTGCAAATTCATCTGGAAGATGCGAAAGATAAAACCTGTATTGAATGTCATTACAACTTAGTGCATCGTAAAATCCCTGATGAAAGAACCTTTAAGCGGGATAAGTGGAATGCTATGATTGAAGAAGAGTTTGGACTTGAAAAAGGTTCTGCAAAAAAATTATTGGAACAAGACTAATATTATAAAAATAGGTTAAAACATTATGTTATTATCATTAGGCTGTAAAACAATGAGAGAAGGGGTGATTGCGACCATTATCTTTTTTATTGCAGGTATTTTATTAATATTGGCCAGTGTCAATATTGTACCTGTTTTTTGGCATCTTAATCATATTATTATGTTATCAGGTTTTTTATTATTGCTATTATCACCGATTATATTAGTATCCACTTTTTTACTCTCAGTATTGCCTGATGCTAAAGAGCGTATGGAGCAATGTAATCACTAAAAAATTTTATCATTAGATTGTATCACTGATATGAAAATGCTTGTTTTAGGCTGTAAAACAATTAAAGATGGGATAACAACAGCCCTCATATTTTTTCTCACAGCCATTAGCCTGATATTGGCAGGCATTTTTGTGGTACCTGATATTTGGTATTTGTCATCTATTATTATTTTATCAGGTATTTTCGTCTTATTGATGGTACCACTTATATTGATAGCAACTTATATAAAAAATAAATGAGGTTAAGCTCAATTTTTAACTAAGCCAGTAGAGGGAAAATTAAAACCACTTATCTGAGTTTGTGCTATCATAATATAATTAAAAGTAAAGGAATTCAATTATGAATAAGCAAGTATTTGCCTTTGAAGAAGGTGATGGTAAAAATAAAGTATTATTAGGAGGCAAAGGAGCTAATCTTTGCGAAATGACCCAAATAGGCTTAAATGTACCACCAGGTTTTGTCATCAGCACTCAAACATGTCTTGCTTATCTGGACTCAGAACACGATGAACTGCCAGACTCATTAATGAGTGAAGTACAACAACAAATGACTGCTTTAGAAGAAAAAACAGGCAAGAAATTTGGTGATGCGAATGATCCTTTATTAGTATCGGTACGTTCAGGTTCAGCCATGTCGATGCCCGGTATGATGGACACTATTTTAAATTTAGGCTTAAACCGTGCCACACTCAAAGGTGAAATTGAACAAACAGGTGATGCCCGTTTTGCCTATGATGCCTATCGTCGTTTTATTCAGCTATTTGCCACAGTGGCTCTGGATCTTGATGATAAACCGTTTAATGATGCTTTATTACATCTTAAAAAAGAACAGGGTATCAAAGAAGATCTTGGTTTATCTGCCGATGATTTAGCACAATTATGTGAAGAATTTTTATCCATTGTGAAACAGCAAACAGGGCGAGTATTTCCTGAAGATCCTTATGAACAATTAGAATTAGCCATTAAAGCCGTTTTTTCTTCATGGATGGGTAAACGTGCGATTGCTTATCGTGACAAATTTAATATCACCACTGATCAGGCAAATGGCACTGCCGTTAATATCGTCACGATGGTATTTGGCAATAGGGGAGATGACTGTGCAACAGGCGTTGCCTTTACAAGAAATCCCGGATCAGGTGAAAATCGTCTCTACGGTGAATATCTCACTAATGCTCAGGGTGAGGATGTGGTGGCAGGGATTAGAACCCCTAAAACGATTGAGCAATTGGCAACGGAAATGCCTGATCTTTATCAACAATTAGAAAAATTACGCAGTCGTTTAGAAACACATTATTGTGAAGTTCAAGATTTTGAATTTACCATTGAACGCGGTATTTTATATTGTCTACAAACCCGTAATGGCAAGATGAATGCTGTTGCAATGGTCAGAACATCAGTAGAAATGGAACGTGAAGGACTGATCAGCAAAAATGAAGCCTTATTACGCATTGATCCACAATACCTAGAACAAATGCTCTACCCCAGACTCGATCCGAGTCTTAATATTGATGCCATTGCTCAAGGACTTCCTGCGTCACCGGGGGCTGCCAGTGGTATTGCTGTGTTTGATGCCGATAGAGCAGAGCAAATTGGCAAGGATGATACACAAGTTATTTTGCTTAGAGAAGAAACCAAGCCAGAAGACATTCATGGATTTTTTGCTTCACAGGGTATCTTAACCAGCCGTGGTGGTAAAACATCTCATGCTGCTGTTGTCGCTCGTGGTATGGGTAAACCCTGTGTCGCAGGTGCCGAAGGCATTACTGTTGATATTAATTTAAGACAGGCTCATATTGGTGATATTGTCATTAAAGAAGGGGATTGGCTCACTTTAGATGGTACAACAGGTAATGTTTATCAAGGAAAAGTAGCAACCGTTGAGGCTGAATTTACTCATGAACTTAATATTTTATTGAGCTGGGCGGATGAGGTGGCACGCTTAAAAGTATTAGCCAATGCCGATACGCCTGCTGATGCTGCCAAAGCCATTAAATACGGTGCAATGGGCATTGGACTGTGTCGTACTGAGCGTATGTTTAATGATCCAGAACGTTTGCCAATGGTTATTGAAATGATTGTTGCAGATGATAAACTACAAAGACAACAAGCCTTAGATAAATTATTGCCTATTCAGCGATCTGATTTTAAAGGCTTATTTGAAGTCATGTCACCTATGAATGTCACCATTCGTTTGCTCGATCCACCGATTCATGAATTTTTGCCCTCAGAATCTCAACTACAGATTGAAATTGATCAATTAAAGCATCTTTTAGGTATGGCATCAGGTGCTAATGTATTAGCCAATACCATGAATTTATTAGGTCATACTCATGGGCGAACCAATGCAAATATGATGCCTTTACCACAAACGGTTGATCCATCTTTAGTAGAAGAAGCGATTAATAAAAAACAAAGTATGCTGAAAAAAGTGCGTGCATTGTATGAAACCAATCCCATGTTAGGGCATCGTGGTGTACGTTTAGGAATTACCTTTCCTGAAATATATTCAATGCAGATTCGAGCAATTTTAGAAGCGGCGGCTGAATGTATTGCCAAGGGTATGGATGTTCGTCCACAAATTATGATTCCTCAAGTCTCAACCGTTGAAGAATTAAAATTTATTAAAGCCTTTGCTGAATCCATTCATGCCGAAGTTGAAAAAAGTTATCATTTAACCGTTAATTATAAATTTGGTTCGATGTTGGAAGTGGTTCGAGCCTGTATGCGTGCAGAATCTTTAGCTGAGGTGGCTGAGTTCTTTTCTTTTGGCACCAATGATTTGAGTCAGGCAACTTTTTCTTTTTCTCGTGAAGATGCCGAAAATAAATTTTTACCTTTGTATACGGCACGTAATATTTTGCATGATAACCCCTTTGAAGTGTTAGATCGAGGGGGAGTTGGTAAATTAATGGAATTAGCGGTGGATTGGGGAAGAAAAAGTCGTAAAGATATGTCAATTGGTATTTGTGGTGAACATGGAGGACATCCAAATTCTATTCATTTTTGTCATGATATTGGTTTGGATTATGTGTCATGTTCAGGGCCTAGAGTGCCGATTGCAAGACTTGCAGCAGCACATGCCGCTTTACACAGTAGTTCATAAATAAGGTTTATGATAAAAGAAAAATTGCCATCAATAATGATGTCTTTATGAGGCTAGATTGTATTATCAAAATCTTATTTTTATTCACACTGATTAAAGCGGTAATAGAGGGTGAATAATATGCGTAAAGATGTCCCACAACTGACCAAAAAGGATGATCAACACAGTATCTTTGTTGTGGATGATGAGCCAGAGATCAGAGATGCTTTACGCTTATTGCTTGAATCAGTGGGCTATTATGTTGAATGTTTTGCTACAGCGGATGAATTTTTGAATCAGTTTGAACCAACACGTAAAGGTTGCTTGATTCTTGATGTCAAAATGCCGAGTATGAGCGGTATGACCTTACAAGAAAAATTGACCTCTATGAAGGCATTATTATCTATTATTATGATTTCAGGGCATGGTGAAATTCCAATGGTTGTCAAAGCTGTACAAAATGGTGCTATTGATTTTTTACAAAAGCCATTCAGTGGGCAAGAATTATTGAATTGCATCTCTAATGCTCTAGAAGTTAATGAACAACGTCATAATCATTATAGGATTAAACATAATGCTCAAAAAAAATTTATGACATTAACACCTAGAGAACATGAAATATTTTTGCAGGTCATAAAAGGAAAATTTAATAAAGTGATTGCCTATGAATTACATATCAGTACCCGAACGGTTGAAATTCATCGTGCTAAAACAATGGAAAAAATGGGTGCTAAAAATTTATCCGATCTTATTAACCTCTCTTATTTACTTGAAATTTGAGTGAAATCTTTGACTATTTTTTCTATCTGGTGGTTAGCTATCCGCCCTAAAACGCTTTCTATTTCTATTACGCCTGTTTTATTAGGTTCTGCTATTGCTTGGCATGATCAGGCAAGTTTTTCATTGTTCACTTTTATCATGATTTTACTGTCAGCACTTTGTATTCAAATTGGTACAAACTTATATAATGATGCCGCTGATTTTGAAAAAGGTGCGGATCAAAAGGGACGATTAGGCCCTGATAGAGCCGCACAACAAGGCTGGTTAAATATTGATCAAATTAAAACAGGGGCATTGATCAGTTTTACGATTGCGTTTATTGCGGGTATTTATTTAGCATGGATGGGTGGCATTAGCATTATTATTTTAGGTGTATTATCCATTTTCTGTGGTTATGGTTATACTGCGGGACCTAAGCCTATTGCTTATTCACCCTTTGGGGAACTCTTTGTACTACTATTTTTCGGGTTTGCTGCGGTAGGAGGGACTTACTATTTACAAACAGGTCATCTAAACAATTCTGTTATTCTTATTGCAAGCACTTTGGGTTGTATTGCATCGGCTATTTTACTGGTTAATAATTACCGAGATTTGGAGGGTGATCAATCCGTAAACAAACTCACATTGGTCTATTATATAGGACGTGCTAATGCCAGAATATTGTATGGTATACTGATTATTTATCCTTATCTCTTACTTATTTTTTTAATGGTAGACTATTCATGGATAATATTATTACCCTTATTAAGTCTACCTTTAGCCATTAAACTGATTCAATATTTTATTTCTTTAGACATTTCACAAGAACTTAATGAAGTTTTAGCTAAAACAGCACAGTTACAATTTATTTATACGTTATTATTATCACTGGCACTTATAAGCTGAATCCACGGAGCATTAAATGAGAAATATAAAAAAACAGGTATTGGTATCTATCAGTTTATCCATACTATCAACAAGTACTATGGCGGCAAGTTTTAATTGCACTAAAGCATCAACAAAAATAGAACATGCTATCTGTAATGATATAAAGCTTAGTGAAAAAGACAGTGAGATGGGAATGGCTTATAAAACAGTATCAACACATACTGGAATCAAACAGTCACAGCGCCATTGGATAAGCCAACGCAACAAAAATTGTGGTGATAATACAGATTGTTTATATTCTGAAATAGAAAAACGTATCAGTGTTCTAAACAGTATCGTGACAAATGACAGTGCTGGTCATTCTCATGTATCTTATCATGGTGATATTATGGCTCCATTTGATAGGGTTCTGAAGCAAAGCGGGTACAGTTTTCACTTAACAAGTAAAAATGATTCTTCATTAAATAAGTTGACTATTAATGTTAACGGCGGAAAAATTAAATCAGCTTTAGAAGAGCTTGAAACCGACGGTATCATATATGGTGCAGAAATTGATGACTTAGATAATAATGGATTTCCAGAAATATACATTTATGTATCTTCTGCTGGGAGTGGCAGTTATGGTTCTTTGATTGCTTATGCGGTTAATAATGGCAAATCAATCAGCCCAATCTATTTACCCCCTCTTGATCAGGATCCTAAAGCGTCAATAGGATACATGGGGCATGATGAATTTGCAGTAGTAGAAAGCACTCTGGCTCGTCGCTTTCCTATTTATGCTGATGGTGATAGTAATGCAAACCCCAATGGAAAGACTCGCCAAATTGATTATCAGTTAAAGCAAGGAGAAGCCGGCTGGATACTTAATGCAGAAAAGATGTACACATACTGAGAAGAATGCTTAATTTGGTTAAGAAATTTAATGAAAATGTAATAATACACCTAAAGAAAACACTCATATAAACAGAAAAAATGATTCAAAAAAATTTTTCTGTTTAACAAAATGATGTAATCAGACCAATAATTGTATTACTTCTTTTTACTTCTTTTTATTTCTTTTAGTTTTGTTATTTTAATGATACGAGTGGGATAAACAGCAACACTGGAGTGTGCATCTTTTAATCGACTAAATCCTTCAATTATTTTTTTTCTTTTCTTGCCTTCAAACTCTACTGCAAATTTTTTACTTTTTTCACCAAACACAGTGACTTCAGCCCCATCATGACGGGTCACATTTATTGACATTTTGGCATTCTTATTTTTTATAATATAAGATCCATGACTAAAAAAGTTGGCATTACCACTTAAATAACGTCCTTTTTCTAAAAAAACAGTGGCAACACGTTCCCAACCGCTAATACCTGCGACTTCTAAAACCCATACTCCATCTAACGACATATCAATATCCTCTTAATAATTTACTTGATTATACAAATTATTATTGTATAAATTGTCTTAAATATCAATCCTCAAGTGGTTAACTTACGATAAATGTCAGAAACTTTTAAAGGTAGTTTATTAATATCTTCAATTAACACATAATTAGCCGCGCCATACATATAGGGTAAATAATCACCTGCTTCTTTATCAATGGTGATACAATAAGGATGAATACCCTTTTGACGCACTTCAAATAATGCCTGACGGGTATCTTCAATGCCGTATTCACCTCGATATTGACCATCATAATCTTCTGGCTTACCATCCGATAAGGTAATCAATAATTTTGTACGAGCGTCCACCTCTTCTAATAAATAACTCAAGTGACGAATAGCAAAGCCCATACGGGTATAATCCTTGGCAGAGACACCACTAATACGTGCTTTTACTTTGTCATTATAGTCTTCATCAAGATGTTTGATATGATAAATTTCACAACGTTTGCGAGTGGTGCCTGAAAAACCATAAATAGCATAACGATCACCCAGCATTTCTAATGATTCACACAATAATACTAACGATTCTCGTTCTGCTTGATTAATCCACCCTTGTGTTGAACCACTCATATCAACCATAAACATCACCGCAATATTACGTTCTTCTCGTTGCATTTTGGTAAATACACGCTCACTAAATTCCAGTCCCATACTTAACTCAGCATAGCTTTCGACAACCGCATCAATATCAATATCATCACCATTGACTTGTCGTTTTAATAATCTATCTTCCCCTTTAAGGGCTTCAAAATTACGTCGCAGTGCTTTCACAATACCAATATTTTTAGTCACAGTGTCTTGTACAAAATCATCATAAATAGGGGTCACTCGCATTTCACGCACCACACACCAATTCTTTTTATAATGCTGGCGTGTATAATCCCATTCATCATAAAAAAAAGCCCCTTCTTCATGATATACCCCTGACCACGCATTATCACTTTTTTTACTCTGAGTATCGGCTTGTTCGGTGACATATTGACCAGGTCCTGCGGCCACTAAATAGTCTTCTGGAATTTCGCCTATATCCTGAATAATACTACTCATTAAACTATAAACATCATCAGGAGGTACGATGGGCTGACCATCAAGGGATAATTCAAAAAATAGGACTTCATTGCTTTCTTCTTCATCTTCTGCAAAAAGAGGCTTGAGTTCAAAGACTGCTTCAGTTTTTTCTACTGTATTGTGTTCATCCGTCGATGCTTTTTCTTCAGCCTGTTTTTTTTCATCCACAATCTGTGCTAACGCTTCTCTAAAACGATGTTTTTCTTCACTGATGCGATGTTGTTTAACCAATGCGACTTTATTGGCAAGCAATTCACCTTGAAAGGAAAAAATAATAGGTTCTAATAATGTGTAATACTGATTTAATAGGCTAAAAGTATGATCAACGCTTGCTTTTTTATCCGCTAATATTTTACAAATAGAATGCCATTTCGGATCATTTTCTAAGGTTCTAAAGTCATTCAAATAGGGTGTTGCCTGACGAAAAAATCCCGGTAGTTCAGCACGTATTTTGTATAATAATCGGATGGATTCTAAGCAATGAAAGAGTCTGAGTGCTTTAACAGGATCATGATAATCATTTAACGGTTCATTTAACTCATAACGCCAACTCCCAAACCAATTTTGTGACCATTGATACACCGTTAATAATTTATAATAAAAAAAATTTTCTTTTTTTGTAGAATAATCACTGATTAAAGAGGGTAAAAAAATACTGTCAGTATCTGTATAGCTGGTATCAGCCGCCGCAATTTTTAATGAGCGTCCATTCAGACCACACACAAAGGCGGTTAATAATTTTTGAATATCTTCTAAAACAATGCCATCTTGTTTATTAAAATAATGTTCAGCGTATTCCTGACTTTGTTGCAAGACCTTAATGGCGAGTTGTAGCCCTCGTTCATCATAAGCAGACATGGCATCTATTGTCCAACTTTTCAGAGCTTCTTGATCGTGTTTTAACTCCTTAACCGCTGTTGAAAAATACGCCGCATATTGATAAGCAAACTCTGCATTGATGCTTGTAATTATTTCAATCCAATGCAGGCATAAGTATTGCTCTGATGCACTTAAAGTGGCTATTTGTTGGGCAGGCCCCAGAGCAGATCGCCTAAAAGATAAAACGGGATCTAAAAAATGATCCAATTGTTCTTCTATTGCGTCTGCATTTTTCCTGATTTGAATATCGGTCATAGTCTTAAAATAAAGAGGCGCTGAGTTCATTAACAGCAGATAACATTTCTGGATCATCCGTTAGTGCCTGTGCGATAGCCCCCTTACAGGCGGCCACTGGATGAATACCTTCTTTAATTAATAAAGCAGCATGTACCAATAAACGAGTACTCGCACCTTCATCCAAACCACTGCCTTTTAGATTACGAGTCATCTGTGCAAATTTTACTAAATTTTTTGCCAACTCTTGCTCAATACCTGCTTCCTTTTCAAGAATTTTTTGTTCTGTAGCAAAATTAGGGTAATCAAATTCTAAGGCAACAAAACGTTGTCGTGTACTTTGCTTCAGATCTTTTAACACACTTTGATAACCGGGGTTATAAGACATTGCCAAACAAAAATCATCCGTTGCTTCAAGTACCAGCCCTCGTTTTTCCATCGGTAATACTCGTCTATCATCCGCTAAAGGATGAATGACAACGGTGGTATCTTTACGTGCTTCCACGACTTCATCAAGATAACAAATTGCTCCTGCTCGTACTGATTTTGCTAAGGGGCCATCCACCCAGACGGTTTCACCATTGGTAATAAGATACCGTCCCACGAGATCTGAAGCGGTTAAGTCATCATGACATGATACCGTGATTAAAGGACGTTTTAAAGACCATGCCATATATTCCATAAAACGAGTTTTACCACAACCTGTTGGACCTTTTAATAGTATGGGTAATTTATTTTTATACGCTGCTGTAAAAATAGCAATTTCATCCCCTACAGGCTCAAAATAAGGTTCATCTGTAATAAAATATTCTTCTGGTAAAATTTCTTGTGCTAATAAATCCATGTTTACTGCCTTTTATTTTTTATCTATTAAGATGAATGGGTAGATTAATGTGTATTAACTATTATTTTTTGTCTATCAGTTTTTTTAATCACAATTGACCTCTTTTGCAGCTTGGATTAATAAATCAGCGGTTTGATTTTTTTTCCAAGCATTTTCACTAATAATGCGCCTAAAATTTTTTGCACCATAACAGCCGTGCATTAATCCTAAAACATGTCGTGTTAAATAAATAAGAGGAACACCTTTTATCATTTCTTGTTCAACATAATCAGTATAGCGATGAAGAATATCTTTTCGGCTGGGTTTTGTTTCAGTTGCACCATAAAAATAGTGATCAATATCCGCCATAAGATAGGTATTATGATAGGCTTCACGACCGATCATTACGCCATCGACATGCGTTAAATGTTGTTGCATATCGGCTAAAGTGGTGATACCACCATTAATACTAATATGACACTCTGGAAAATCTTTTTTTAATTGATAGACAAATTCATAGCGTAGGGGAGGGACATCACGATTTTGTTTAGGACTTAACCCCTCTAGCCAAGCTTTTCGAGCATGAATCGTAAAATAACGACAGCCTGTTTGACTGACTTTTTCGACTAAGGCATGTAGTTGTTCATAATGATCTTCATGATCAATCCCGATACGAGTTTTTATTGAAATGGGAATAGTAACACTGTCTATCATTGTTGCAATACACTCAGCCACGAGTTCAGGTTTTGCCATTAAACAGGCACCAAATGCCCCTGATTGGACACGATCACTGGGACAACCGACATTAAGATTGACTTCATCATAGCCATATTGTTCTGCCAATTGACAGCAATAGGCTAAGTCTTTGGGAATACTGCCACCTAATTGTAAAGTCAGCGGATGTTCCTGATCATTATAAGCTAGAAAACGAGGCAAATTATTACCGTGAATAATTGCTCCTGTCGTCACCATTTCGGTATATAACCAGATATTTTTTGAGACTAAACGTAATAAATAACGAAAATGTTTATCTGTCCAATCAAGCATGGGTGCTAAACTGACTTTTCGTGGATCTATTTTTTGTAAAGAGTGATTAGGCATAAAGATAAAACCTGTTAAAATTATTATAGTAAAGCTATATATAATATTATACTGAGCGATTACTCGTAATGCACTCTTTATAAGAATAGGGAAAAATAGTTTAAGAAGAGAAAAAATGAAAGCAATTTTTACCTTGGTTCTTAGCAATATACATAGCAGAATCAGCCTTACTCATTAAATGATCAGCATTGCTATCATCATCAGGGAATTGAGCAATGCCAATACTAGCAGAGACTAAAACAGATTGTTTATTGATAATAAATTCTTGTGAGGCGAGTGTAATGATTTTTTTAGCAATCACTTCTATCTCATGATGTTGGTGAATATGATTTAAAATAATTAAGAATTCATCGCCCCCTAGACGAGCCACAGTATCATTTTTTCTAACAGCCAGTAACATTTCAGAAGCTACTTTTTTTAATAATTCATCACCTGCGTGATGTCCTAAGGTATCATTAACCTTCTTAAATTCATCTAAATCAATAAATAATATAGCACCTTGTTCATTCAGCCCAGATACTGCTTGATTTAATCGCTCTTCTGCTAAAAAACGATTGGGTAAACCTGTCAGAGAATCATGGCTTGCTTGTTCTATTAACTTTTTTTCATATTTTTTTATTTGTGTAATATCTTCCATTGAGCCAAGATAATGAGTGATTTCACCTGTTTTATTGATAATAGGAGTGATTAAAAGCCGTTCCCAATAAAAATGTCCATCCTTGGATTGATTATACAATTCGCCTTCCCAAGCTTTTCCTGAACTTATTTGTTGCCAAAGATCTAAATGTTGTTCAGTCGTGGTATTTTCTGATTTTAATATACTTGATGTTTGACCCAGTGCATCTTCTTTTGTATAGCCTGATATTTCTGTAAACATGGGGTTAACATATTCAATAATACCTGTACGATTGGTAATCAACATACCTACAGGGCTTTGCTCAATAGCCACTGTTAATGTTAATAATTCATCCATGGCTTGATTTAATTCAGATGTTCTGAGCAATACCCGTTCTTCTAAGGATTCATTTTGATCAACAATGACAGTATGTTGCTGTTCTATTGTGGTAAGCATCGCATTAAAGTTTTGAGCTAAAAGACCAATTTCATCATCACTTTCAACTTCTGCTTTTATACCTTGTTGACCTTGAGCAATTTTAATAGATGTATTGGTTAGACGTGAGATAGGAGTGAGTAAGTGTTTAGTAATGCCATTACTGATAATAAAAATAATTAATAATGATAAAAGAACAAGATACATAAAATTATTAATAAGGTTTTTTTTAATGTCTTCTAATTCTTTCTTGGGTTTTAAAAGCATAATCGATCCTGACACACCATAACTCATTCGTTTGATTTTTTTAGCCAATATAAAGTGGTTTTGTTGTTGAAGTTTTATTTCATTAATCTGTTCATTATTTTTTAACAGATCTAAATATTCAAGATAAGGCATGGGTACATTAATCAGTGGCTCTCCATTAATGCTTATTGTTGATGCCATTACAGCACGATCACGAATAATAGCAATTTCTATATCATTATCCATAATTTTAATAGAATTCATATACTCATTATTAATTATCTTACCAACAATAATAAAACCAATAATATTTATTGTAGAGTCTTTATCAAAAACAGGAGCAACGGAATAAAAGGCAAATTTATTATTATCATTCACAATAGCACTTTTAACAATTGAAAAATTTGAAGCCTGACGGATGATGTCAATATCTAATAATGAACGACCTAAATAATCACAATCACTGGAGCAATAAATAACCTCTCCCTTAGCATTAAGAATATTAATAAAGGTATTTTCAAAAAAAATAATGTTATGTTCACTTAAAAAAGTATCTACTTTTTTTAAAGATAATTGTTTATTAGATAATATGTGTTGAATACCCTCTTCATTTGATAAGTGCTTTGCCCAAGTTTCAGGGGCGATAAAATTTTGCTCAAGTAAATGTTCATGCATCTGTAATATGTCATGAAACTGAGAGTGTACCATTTGAGCATAATTATTTTTTACAATTTTTAAACTAATAAATAATGCAATAGCAAGTATTAGCAAAGTTGTTATAAAATAACTGATAATAAGCTTGTAGCCTAGTGTTTGTGTATAGGCTAATTTTTTATTCATAGACTTGTGGATGTAATCAATAGAAATAAAAAGATTAATTTTTTTGTTTTCATGAATTAACGTTAATGTGTAAATATACGATTTCTATCGATATTTAAGACTGGTTTGATAAATTTGTTTTAGCTCTTCAGAATTGAGAAGTGTATCTAATAAAGGAAATAATAGTCGTTCTTCTGTACGAGTATGTTTCTTTAATAATTCACCAAACTGTTCTAATAAAGTCGCTAAGTTATCGTTCCCTTTTGA
>JAGLFC010000088.1 GCA_023144715.1 Gammaproteobacteria bacterium
GATATTTTTGAACTGTCTCATCATGCCAAAGAGATGGGCTTTTATGTCGGTTTATCCACTAATGGCACCTTAATTACCGAAGAAAATATTCAAAAAATTGCCGAGGTTAATTATAATTATGTGGGCATTAGTATTGATGGCATTGAAGCCACCCATGATGTATTTCGCCGTAAAGAGGGTGCCTATAAAGAATCCATTAAAGGTATTCGACTGTGTAAACAGCATGGCATTAAAGTCGGTTTACGTTTTACACTCACACAAGATAATGCAGATGAACTCCCTGCCCTTTTACAATTAATGGAAGATGAAGGCGTGGATAAATTTTATTTATCACACCTAAATTATGCAGGTCGAGGCAATAAAAACCGTGAAGATGATGTTTATCATATTGCTACGCGTCAATCCTTGGATCTGTTATTTGAACATTGTATTAAGGAATTAAAACAAGGGATACATAGAGAGTATGTTACAGGCAATAATGATGCCGATGGTTTGTATCTCTATCATTGGGTCAAGGAACATTATCCTGAACAGGCAGAAGCCATTAAAGCACGTCTTGATCAATGGGGCGGTAATTCTTCTGGGGTGAATATTTCCAATATTGATAATTTAGGCAATGTCCACCCTGATACGATGTGGTGGAATTATTCTTTAGGCAATGTCAAAGACCGCCTTTTTTCAGAAATATGGCAAGATACTTCGGATCCTCTGATGGCAGGTTTAAAACAAAGCCCACGCCCCGTGGAAGGACGTTGTGCAAAATGTCAATATCTTAATATTTGTAATGGTAATACTCGTGTTCGAGCTTGGCAAACCACCGATAATTTTTGGGCTGAAGATCCTGCTTGTTATTTAAGTGATCATGAAATTGGTATAAAATGATTTTTCTTGTAACACTTTTTTATATAAAGAATAGCACAACATAAAATAGGACATTTATAATGGCTCGCAATGGTTTTAATTTTGGTAATTTTTTTATTCGTTTATTTTTCGCACTGTTTTTAGTACTGGCGACCTACAATCCTAGTGGTTATTCTTTTTATCACTGGATATTAAAGGGGATAGAACTTGGTTTTGAACCACTCATGGCTCTTGCAGGAATTACCTTGTTGATTGGTTGGGTCGTTTATATCAAAGCAACAATGGATTCTTTAGGTATCATTGGCTTAATCTTAGCTTTTGCTTTTTTTGGTACATTAATATGGTTAGTCATTGATTTTGGATTAATACCCATTGATAATTTTCAAGTCATCACCTATATTGGTTTAGTTTTACTATCTTTGATATTGGCAATTGGTATGTCTTGGTCACACATCAGTCGTCAAATGTCTGGGCAGGTTGATGTTGATGCGAGTGACGATGATACTTTATAATTATTGTTACTTTCTAAAAGACAATAAGTAAATCCACCTTAATAAGTATAAAAGAACACATTCAATGATCTTTTATACTCATTTGCTTTTCTAATATTACAAGGTTGCCCTGTTGTTCTGTACGATTTAAAGCCGTTATTTCTTGTTTTTTCAAGCGTTTTCCACGCCAATAATAACCCCCTAAAGCACCACCGCCTGCACTTATTGCCAATAATCCTGCCGTAATCATTTGAGCAAACACAAATAAACCTCCAAGTCCTATAACACCGGCAACCGCCACACCCACTTTAAAATTAGCTTTTGCATGAGTGCTACTTGCCTCTTTAACTATATTTTTCTGTGCTTCTTTTTCTACACTTCTTTTAGCACGTTCTGCATTGACTCGTAACTTTTCACGTTCTTTAGAAAATTTTTTTTCTAATTTTGCGATTGTATGTTTACTTTGTTGTCCTGCTAAGGATTTAAACCAAAAAGCAATAAAAAAAGAAATGAATAATAAAGGAATGACTAAGCGCACTAATGCTGAGGTATCTAATATATCAGGGGCTAAAGAATATAGAGTCAATGCCGCTATTTGAGCTAAGATAATACCAAATAGATAGTGTAAAAATTGCATCATATTCTCCATTTTTTTGATTATTACATTTAAATAAAATTAATAATCAAATACAAACAAATCCAAGCATAAATACCTGCTAATACATCATCAATCATAATACCAAAACCACCTTTGGCATATTTATCTAAATAATTAATCGGCCATGGTTTGAGAATATCAAAAAATCGAAAGAGTAGAAAACCAAGTAGTATCCATTGCCATTCAAAGGGAATTAAAAATAAGGTGATCCATAAACCAACAAATTCATCCCAAACAATACCCGAAAAATCATGAACTTGAAGATCATCTGAGGTAACTTGACAAATATAAATACCAATAAAAAAAGAAAAGAGTGTGATAGCACCATAGATTGGCCATGATAATTGGGCAAGTAATAAGTAAGGAGGAATGGCTGCCAGAGTACCAAAAGTACCGGGAGCAAAACGTGCCAAACCTGAACCAAAACCAAAGGCTAAAAAGTGCCAAGGATTGCTCCATACCTGATGGCG
>JAGLFC010000089.1 GCA_023144715.1 Gammaproteobacteria bacterium
TTTGATCCCAATATTTTTGCCGTGGCAACAGGCATTGATGAGCATAATAATTATGGGGTGGATTTTATTGAAGCCACTCGAATTATTAAACAAACACTGCCTTATGCGAAAGTCTCTGGCGGTGTGTCCAATGTTTCATTCTCCTTTCGTGGTAATAATCCTGTACGTGAAGCCATTCATGCGGTCTTTTTATATCATGCCATTCAAGCCGGTATGGATATGGGTATTGTCAATGCAGGTCAATTAGCCATTTATGATGATATTCCCAGTGATTTAAGAAATAAAGTGGAAGATGTGGTGCTGAATCGCCCCAATAAAGAACAAAGCCCCACCGATGCCCTATTGGATATTGCTGAAACATACCGCAATGAAGCCATTGGTGGCAATAATGCCCCACAAAAAGATAATGCTTGGCGTGAATTAGATGTCTCGGCTCGTTTGAGTCATGCCTTAGTGAAAGGCATTACTGAATTTATTGATGAAGATACCGAAGAAGCACGGTTAGCCTATCCAGAACCTATTGAGGTGATTGAAGGGCCTTTAATGGATGGTATGAATACCGTGGGGGATCTCTTTGGTAGTGGCAGAATGTTTTTGCCTCAAGTCGTCAAATCCGCTCGTGTGATGAAAAAAGCAGTCGCTTGGCTGATGCCCTTTATTGATGCTGAAAAAGAAAAAGCAAAAAGAGAAGGAAAATCCATTACCTCTAATAATGGCAAAATATTAATGGCGACCGTTAAAGGCGATGTCCATGACATTGGTAAAAATATTGTTGCTGTGGTACTGCAATGTAATAATTTTGAAGTCATTGATATGGGAGTCATGGTGCCTGCCGAAGATATTCTAAGGACTGCCAAAGAACAACAATGCGATATTATTGGTCTATCCGGTTTAATTACGCCCTCATTGGATGAAATGGTGCATATTGCCAAAGAAATGCAACGCCAAAATTTTACCATTCCTATTATGTTAGGTGGTGCCACTACTTCCAGTATTCATACCGCCGTTAAAATTGAACCCGAATATAAACACCCTGTAATTCATGTCAGTGATGCTTCTCGTGCCGTAGGAGTCAGTCAAAGCTTATTATCCAATACCTTAAAAGCTGATTTTGTGAAAAAAATTGCGGATAGCTACCAAGATATTCGTGATAAAAGAAAGAAAAAAGAAAAGAAAACCAATCAAATCACCTTGGCTCAGGCACAACAAAATAAACACCCGACGGACTGGACACAGCTTGCAATTACTCAGCCCAGTTTTTTAGGCACTAAAATCTTTCTTGATTTTCCTCTGGCTGAATTAGAAGCCCGTATCGACTGGGGACCTTTTTTTCAAACATGGGAATTAAAAGGTCGCTTCCCTGCTATTTTAGACAATGAAAAATATGGCACAGAAGCACGCAAGGTGTATCAAGATGCAAAAGATATGCTGGCTAAAATCATCCGTGAAAAATGGCTCACGGCCAATGCAATTATTGGCTTATACCCTGCCAATTCAGTCAATCATGATGATATAGAAATTTATCAGGATGATGAACGTCATCAAGTACTCACGACGGCACATTTTATACGCCAACAGATGAAAAAACCTCAAGGTAAGTATAATCAATGTTTAGCGGATAATATTGCCCCTAAAGACAGTGGTGTGAAGGATTATATAGGCACTTTTGCTGTCACGACAGGTATCGGTATTGAACAAAAATTAGCCGAGTTTGAACAAGAACATGATGATTATCAGTCTATTATGCTCAAAGCACTTGCAGATCGTCTTGCTGAGGCGTTTGCTGAAACCATGCACGAACGAGTGCGTAAAGAATACTGGGGCTATGCCAGTGATGAAATCTTAGATAATCAAGCATTAATTACTGAACAATACCAAGGCATCCGCCCAGCTCCGGGTTATCCTGCTTGCCCTGATCATACAGAGAAAGCACTTTTATGGGAGTTAATGCACGTTAAAGAAAAGACAGGTATTGAACTCACCAGTAGCTATGCCATGATGCCAGCGGCCGCCGTATCAGGCTTTTATTTTGCTCATCCTCAGGCACGCTATTTTGGTACAGGTAAGATCCATAAGGATCAGGTTGAACATTATGCTCAACGTAAGGGCTTATCTATTGAAAAAACCGAACGCTGGTTAGCCCCTGTGTTAAGTTATGAATAAAAACAGAAGATCTCTTTTAAGATCAGTCTGTTAGAATACATGAATTATCACTTAATTTCAGGTATAATAACGCCTCTTTTTTTGAGTCAAAGAAGTTCCTTATGAAAATTATTTCTGCCAATCTCAATGGTATACGTGCCGCAGCAAAAAAAGGTTTTTTTGATTGGATGCTGAAAGAAGATCCTGATGTGGTGTGTATTCAAGAAACCAAGGCTCAGATCGATCAATTAGATGATCCTATTTTTTCTCCTAAGGCTTATCATCGTTATTTTTTTGATGCTCAAAAAAAAGGCTATAGTGGTACTGCTATTTATTCTAAAATATTACCATCAACGGTGACTTCAGGTCTGGGTTGGGAAGTGGCTGATAATGAGGGTCGTTATATTCAAGTAGATTATGCTGATCTGTCTATTGCTTCACTGTATTTACCCTCTGGCTCGTCTAAGGAAGAACGACAAATTTTAAAAATGGAATTTTTAGAACAACTAACCCCTATTATTAAAGAAATGGCACAGAGCCAACGCCAATATATTCTTTGCGGTGATTGGAATATTGTGCATAAAAGAATTGATATTAAAAATTTTAATGGTAATAAAAAACGCTCAGGTTGCCTACCTGAAGAACGTGCTTGGATGGATGATTTATTGGGTGATACCATTGGTATGCGTGATGCTTTTAGAGTACTCAACCAAGAAGCCGATCAATATACTTGGTGGTCTAATCGTGGACAAGCGTGGGCTAATAATACGGGTTGGCGTATTGATTACCAAATTATTTCCCCTTCACTGGTGCCTTTATTAGAATCAACCTCCATTTATAAAGAGCAACGTTTTTCTGATCATGCCCCTATTATAATGACTTATAAAAAAAATATTGTGTAAGTATTCCAAGGATTATAAAAAACGACTATGCCTATTGAAATCTCTTATATTACTGCTTTTTTTGCAGGTTTACTCGGTGGTGTCCACTGTTTGGGAATGTGTGGCGGTATTGTCGGTGCTTTAACATTTGGTGTCCATAAAGATAAGCAATCGGCTAATCTCTTACCTTATATTTTAGCCTATAATAGCGGTCGTTTATTCAGTTATACTTTAGCAGGTGTCCTTGTCGGTGGGATCAGTAGTTTAGCCACTAATTTACCTGTATTGCACGATGTACAATATATCTTACAAATTTTTGCCGCCTTATTTATGATTGCCTTAGGTCTTTATATTGGTGGTTGGTGGTTTGGTCTACGAAAAATTGAAAAAGCAGGGGGTATTATTTGGAAAAAAATAGAGCCTATTAGTCGTCGTTTTATTCCTGTAAAATCCCCTTTTCAAGCGTTTATTTTGGGTACATTATGGGGCTGGTTGCCTTGTGGATTGGTCTATACTATTTTAATTTGGTCTATTTCAACAGGGAGTGCGATTGAGGGCGGTTTAATGATGATCAGTTTTGGACTAGGCACATTGCCTTTATTGCTTGCCATGGGTATTTTTGCCACAAGCTTAAATAATGCGATTCAAAAAAATTGGGTCAGAGCCGTTGCAGGTGCTATTATTATTTCCTTTGGTGTTTTTTCATTATTTAATCTTAGTCTGCGCTTACAAGCTTAACGATTATAGAACAAGAGTAATTATGTCTATTATAAAAAAGAGCATTTATTTTACACTTTTATTGGGCTTCAATTTACCCCTCTATGCTGGACAGTATAGCGTTGAGATTGTTTTATTTAAGCAATTAAACACACAAGGAATACACAGTGAATATTGGAATCGACCTGAACTTATAAGCAATACCATCGATATAAATGCTGACCAAACTCACTTAAATAATGATCAGTCTGCTTGGGCAGAATATAATCTACAAAATCAACAATTTTTACCCATGTCTGATGGTATTAGTGAACTACCCAATCAATATTACACCTTAAATAGTTCAGCGGATCATCTTCGTTATTCTCCAAATTATCAATTACTGGCTCACTTTGGGTGGATTCAAAAATCTCGATCTAAACAAAGTGCCTTACCTATTCGACTCATTCATGATAAACTGACTTCTGATATTATTCCATCAGGTGAACTCAAGCTCTACATCTCTCGTTTTCTTCATATACAAGTCGATCTAAAAGCCACACAATGTATCACCTCTCATGTCGATCCTCAGACATGTGACACTCATATTTATACCTTTAAACAAAATCGAAAAATGCGCAGTCAAGAATTACATTATCTGGACAATCCTGTCTTTGGAATGCTTATTTATATCACTCCATTTAGCTCATAATTAAGGCTCAACACATGATCAATATTGGACAAATTCACAGTCTTAGCGTCATCAAATTTCTTAGTTTTGGTGCCTATTTGGATGCGGATGAATTAGGTGAAGTCTTACTGCCAAATAAGTTTATCCCAGAAGATCTTTCTGTGGATGATACCATTGATGTCTTTCTTTATTTTGACTCAGAAGATCGACTGATTGCCACCACACAAACGCCTAAAGCCCGTGTGGGTGAATTTGCTTATCTAAAAGTGGTCGAAAGTAATCGTGTGGGTGCTTTTTTAGACTGGGGGCTGGATAAAGATTTACTCGTTCCCTTTTCAGAACAACAATACCCTATGCAAGAAGGAGATTCTTACCTCGTTTATTTATATATTGATAAAATTGATGGTCGGATTGTTGCCTCAGCAAAGTTAGATAAGTTTGTTAAAGAAGAAAGTATATATGATTTTAAGCCACAACAAAGTGTGGATTTGATCATAGCCAATAGTACTGAATTGGGTTATAAAGCAATTATCAATCATCATTGCTGGGGTGTTTTGTATAAAAATGAAGTCTTTCAACGGTTAAGTTTTGGGCAAAGCATTAAAGGCTTTATTAAAAATGTACGTTCGGATGGTAAAATTGATTTAATTTTGCAAAATGGGCAAATCAGTCGAAATAAAGAGGCAGAAAAAATTGTAAATTATTTGAAAAATAAAAATGGTTTTGCCCCTGTACATGATAAATCAAGTCCTGAACTCATCAAAAAATTATTTTCTATGAGTAAAGGTGCATTTAAAAAAGCTATTGGTCAGTTATATAAACAAAAAGTGATTCGTATAGATAAGAGTGGCATTTATTTAAACTAGTGGAAACGCCAAGGCTTAGAGGGTGAAGAATCGGTTTGATAAATACGTGTTACTCCTGTTTTTTCTGAGCTATTTTCTAGTTCTAATAGTTCAAAAAGATCTTCAATCTGTTGCTTAAAAGCATGTTCTTCTGCACTTAAAGGATTGTTATCCGTACCTTCTCGACCTATTTTTATTTTTTTACCATTTAAAAAGGCAGAAATTTTGGGTGAGTCCGTTTTATCTTCATCACTTTTTTTAACGGTAATCGCTTCTTTTTTATCATGGTTTGATTTAGATGATTTTCTACCCATTAGCTCTGAAAAAAAATCATCAGGCAAAATAATATTTGATTCTATACTACTGAGTGCCTGCTCATCGTGAACAATCCAATCATCTGGATTATAGTCAATTTTTTGTCCCATAAATTAGTCATCCATTTATTAATTGTGTAAATTACTCATTATAACATTGCCAATAATATATTGCTCTCATCAATTTTTAAAGGGGATCTTTTTTTAAATAATACCCTAATCCGTAAGTATTTTTTATGACAGTAGGAGGAAGTTTTGATCGTAATTTTTTGATGACCGATTTAATGGAGGCTTCACTGTATTTTTGATTATGATTTGCTTCTAAAAACGCAGCAAAAATTTGTTGATAACTGGTTTTTTTATGATGACTATTAATCAATAATTCTAACAAAATTTTTTCTTTTTTTGTAAGTGAAATAATGTCATTGTTACAAAATAGCTCTCTTTTAATAGGATGCCAACAATAGGACTGTTCTTCAATCTGCCATAATTTAACATAATCTGTATGGTGTAATTCAGAGGCAAGTTTTAATAATGCTTGATTAAATTGTTGTTTACTGACAGGCTTTTCAAGATAGGTAATTAAGTCCAATTCTATTGCTTTAAAGAGTGTTTGCTTATCATTACGAGCCGATAATAAAATTATTTTTGTATGTTTATCTTCTTTACGAATACTCTCACAAACCTCTAAACCATTGATTAAAGGCATATTAATATCCAACACAACGATATCAGGTTTATTATTATAATATACATCTAAGGCTTGTTGACCATTTTCAACAATATACAGAGTATTAAAATAATGCTGAAAATAGTGTTCATACAAGGTTCGAGAGACACTATCATCTTCTGCATATAATAGGCTCATATTTTGAAAAAAAGTATTCAATTGAATAGACACTTAACGTCCCTGATTTTGTTTATATTAAATGATTTAATTTAATCATTAGAATAACACTCATTAAATTTTGTGATGCCTGCAAACACCTGATTGAGTTCTTCAATGATGGCTAAGACAATCGCCTCATCTAATGCTTCTTCTAAATAACAGGCTTGCTCTAAATTTAGTAGCATCTGTTCTAATTTAATCGCACCAATAGTGGCTGCTGATCCTTTAATAGAATGGGTCAGACTGTACATTGTTTGATAATCATTTTTATTTTTTGCCTGATTAAATTGCTCGTAAAAATCACTTTGACTGTGTTGAAATAATAATAACAGCTTAACATACAATTCACTATTTTGATCGGCAATATCTAACGCATTACTACTATCAATACCATATAAGTATGATAATGAACGATTGAATTCAGCCTCTGATCGGCTGAGTGAGGGTTCAGGTTGTATCCAGTTTGCCATAGTACACACTAAGTCTTGTATATTGATGGGTTTAGAAATATAAGTATTCATACCCGCGGCTAATATTTTTTCTTTATCACCCACCATAGCACTTGCGGTCACGGCAATAATCGGTAAGGCTTTATAGCGTGCCTGTTGGCGAATTTTTTGAGTAGCAGTATAGCCATCCATAATAGGCATTTGGCAATCCATTAACACCACATCAAAGCTTTCTTTTGCCAAACAAT
>JAGLFC010000009.1 GCA_023144715.1 Gammaproteobacteria bacterium
GAAAGTGTTCATATTACATTGGATGATCTTGACTTAAATTCTATTGAAGAAACAGCAATACTGCCTTTAAATCTAAAAGAGGTGAGAGAACAAGCAGAAATTTTAGCAATAAAACGTGCGTTAAATCATAGTCACTATAATATTTCACAAACCTCTAAAGTATTGGGAATAAGTCGTCCTACCTTATATAATTTATTAAATAAATATGCTATCGAAGCCATTAAAGAAATATAAAAAAATAATAAAATCTATTATAGAATCTTTTTAAACGGCATAAATAATTAATTTCTTACGAAAAAAATATAAACACATTGTTTTTAGTGTTAAAATGGAAAAAATATTTTAATGTTTATAATTAGGGGATAAATAGTGGTAAGTATATGGAAAAATAGTTTTTTATTTGTACTTATTAGTAGTATGTTAATAACAATTAAAGGGTGTGGTTATGGTGTGATGTATGAAGAACTGCCTACAACCAATGCTATTGCCCCTGTTACTACTATTCCTTCTGAATATATTTATTTAATTGGACCTGGGGATAGTTTGGATATTTTTGTATGGCGTAATCCTGAAGTATCAACCACTGTTATTGTACGTCCTGATGGAATGATTAATGTCCCTTTAGTTGAAGATTTATCGGTGACTTCAAAAACACCGACTCAGGTCGCTAGGGAAATTGAAACAGAATTGTCAAAATATATTAAAGAACCCATTGTCAGTGTTAATGTGGGTGGTTTTATAGGACCTTACCGAGAGCAAGTTCGTGTAATTGGTGAAGCCGCTGAACCTCAAAGTTTACCTTATAATGAAGATATGACACTTTTAGATTTAATGATTGTAGTCGGTGGTTTGACTGATTTTGCGGATGGCAATATGGCTATTTTAGCACGTGTTGTCGATGATGAGCAACGACAATATACTATACGCATTGATGATTTAGTACGTGATGGTGATTTAAGTGCTAATGTTGATATATTACCGGGTGATATTATTATTATTCCCGAAGCATGGTTTTAATATTATACTTAATGGTATTACAAAATCTGCTATTGAAAATAACTGAAAAAGATACATTTTAATGCAAGAAATAATTGAACAACTATTAGATTTATTAAAAGGCATCTGGAATAAACGCTGGTATGCAATGGCAATCAGCTGGTTAGTCTGCCTTTTAGGTTGGGGCATCATTGCTCAAATGCCTGATCAATATCAAACTAAGGCTAAAATTTATATTGATACTCAGTCTTTATTGAAACCTTTACTAAGAGGATTAACCGTTCAAACCAATATGAATCAACAAATTCAGTTAATGGTACGGACTTTATTGAGTCGCCCAAATGTCGAAAAAATAATTCGTCTTGCTGATTTGGATTTATATACTCAAAATCAGGAAGAATTTGATGCTTTGGTTAATAAATTACAAAAAGAGATTAAATTTTTTCGTATCACTCGAGGAGAAAATTTATATGATCTCACTTATACAGACAGTGATCGTGAACAAGGTCAAGATATTCTACAAGCAGTGATTACTGTCTTTATTGAAAATTCAATCGGAGAGTCTCGTGACGAATCAGACTCTGCTCGAACATTCTTAAATAAGCAAATTAAAATTTATGAAAAACGCTTATTAAGTGCTGAAGATAGGTTAAAAAACTTTAAGCAAAAATATGTAGGTATGTTGCCTTCTTCAACGGGAGATTATTTCAGTCGCATGCAAAATTCTAGCAAACAATTAGAAGAAGCAAAATTGGTATTAAGAGAAGCTGAAATGCAAAAAGAAGCCATTCAAGCAGAAATTGATGGAGAAGTTCCTTCATTTGGATTGAGTCCAAAAAGAATGATGGCACAAATGGAGACCCCTTATGATGCAAGAATCGAAAAATTAGAACAAGATTTAGATAGTTTACTCTTACAATATACCGATCATCATCCTGATGTGGGATCGGTTAAAAGAGTATTAAAAAGTTTGAAAAAACAAAGAGATAAAGAAATTTCTGATTTAATGGAAGAAGAAAGTAAAACTAATGCAAATAGTAATTATAGTCTTAATGAAAATCCTGTATTTCAACAGTTAAAAATAACGTTAGGAGAATTAATTGCTGAAGAAGTGACCTTAAAAGTGAGAGTCGCAGAATATGAAAAACGTTATCTTGCAGCACAAGAAAAAGTCAATACTGTCCCTGAAATTGAAGCAAAACGTAAAGCTCTGAATAGAGATTATGATATAATAAAAACACAGTACGACGAATTTTTAAGTAGGAAAGAATCTGCCGCTATTGCTCAGCGTGTTGATCAAACAACAGATAGTGTGCAATTTAAGGTTATTGAGGCTCCTAGGGTCGAGCCTAAACCCGTGGGTCCTCAGAGAATTTTATTTTCTTCAATTGTTTTGGTGGTTGGGTTGGCAGCAGGATTAGCCAGTGCATTTTTACTGTCTCAATTGAGACCTGTAATTTTATCAGCGAATGAATTATTAAGAATGACAGGTTTACCTTTATTGGGTTGTGTCTCTGTTATTACTTCTCCAGATCAGCATCGAAGAAAAATATTGTTAATTATGTCTTATTTTTCATTATTACTACTTTTATTGGTTATTTATGCTGTACTTATTGGATGGTATATTATGCGATAACACTCAATATCATATTGTATAATATTTAGTGTTAAATTTAATTTTTTAATTGTGAATGAGGTGGAATAATGTCAGAAATACATGGAGAGTCCTCTGTAAAAAGTGATAAGCAAATATGTTCAAAAAAAATTGAAATTGATATAGAACGTTTAAAAAATATGGGTTTTATTACTTCATTACAATCAAATACTTTGTTAAGTGAAGAGCTTAGAGAAATAAAGCGTCCCTTATTGCGCAATATAAAAAAGAAAAAAAAGGATTTTGAAAAAACAAATATGATACAGGTAACAAGTTCATTGCCTGGAGAAGGAAAAACCTTTACCTCTATTAATTTAGCAATGACTATTGCTATGGAATTTGACTATACCGTGTTATTGGTGGATGCAGATGTTATTAAATCTTCTGTTAGTCAGGCTCTTGATATTCATGAGGAATATGGTCTTACTGATTATCTGAATAGAGATGTTAAAAATTTATCTGATGTTTTGCTCAATACATCCATTCCAAAACTGTCTTTATTGCCTGCGGGTACTCGACAAAGTTTGTCAACAGAATTACTTAATAGTGAATTCATGGATGAATTAATTAATGAACTTGCAACACGCTATGATGATAGAATTGTAATTATTGATTCACCACCATTATTGGCAACCAATGAATCCAGAGTACTTGCTCATAAGGTCGGACAAATTGTTTTTGTGGTAGAGCATAATAAAACAACTCAAACGAATATAAAAAGTGCATTAAGCTTATTAGATCCTGATATGAATATTGGTATGATTTTAAATAAAAATCGTAATGCTCGTGGTCAATATGGCTACTATGGGTATTATGGATATGGTTCACATGAGGACGATTAAATTTTTTATTGTATTCATATTTTTATTGTTGGAAAGTTGGGTGTGGGCTAAAGATGTCCAAAGTGAGACATCAAATAATATAAATAAAAATGTCGGAAGTGAAACGACAAAAAATAGAACTAAAAATGTCCCGATAGAAATGTCAATAATAACAAGTTTATCTTATTCTGATAATATTGGTCTTGATCATACTAATGAAAGAGATGGTTTTGTTCTTTCTGTAATGCCGTCTGTCAGTTTTAGTAAAGAAGGTAGCAGGGTAAAATCAAATTTAGATTATAGTTTGACAGGCTTGTTGTATGCATCAGATGATAGCAAACAAGATAATGAAGCTGATCAATATTTTAATTCGAGTAATGATAATAATCAGGTTCAACATCGTTTAAATGCCACGATGGCATCTGAAATCATTAAAAATTCTATTTTTCTTGATTTAGATGCAGGCATTAGTCAAGAATTATTAGATTCAAATTATTATTCAGATGGTGAAAGTGGTTCACAAAATCTAACTGAGACCTATACTTATGGTATAACCCCTTCATGGAAAAAAAAGTGGGATATCTATGCAACTTCAGAACTCAACTATGACTATAATGAAGTTATTTATGGAAATAGTGATAATAATAGTGGTGGTAATAATAGGCAGGATAGTAATCAACATAATATAGGATTTGATTTTTCAAGTGGTTTAGCATTTAATCTTATTAGTTGGGACTTTAGTTATGACTATAGTGAAACAAATTATAAAGGCAACAACCTGAGTGATAATATTAATAGTAATGGAGTAAATGATTCAACCTCTGAGACTGTTAAAGTAGTATTCGGTTATAATTATTCCAGACAATTAGAACTCACCCTTACAACAGGTTATGAAGATTATCATTCCAGTAATAATACGACTCCAAGTGATGTGGGTTGGGCTCTTGGATTTATATGGAATCCTAATCCAAGAAATTATCTTGCTTTAGATATTGGTTATCGTTTTTTTGGTACAACCTATCGACTCGATTATCAACATACAGGTAAACGATTGAATTGGAATGTGAGCTATAATGAAGATGTGACAAGTCAAAGAAACTCTATGAGAAATAATATTCAAACAAGTACTGATAATCCAGATAATATTGTTCCTCCTATTGCTGATGATGATTATCAAGAAGGACATCTTTATTTGAATCGTGCAGGGCGAAGTGATCTCAGTTATACGTATGGAAAAACGACTATAAACTGGGGCGTTTATCATGAACGACACTACTATAGTGATGCCGATAATGAAAATGAAAATGACTATGGTACTGACTTATCATGGGCTTGGCTTGCGGGTAAAAGGACGACGATGAATACTCGCATGTCATGGCGTGTCGATAATAATAAGGATTTAGATAATATGAGAACGCGTACATCATTGTCTTTGTCTTTGAATCGAAATATTAGCCCCAAGACTTCAGGTTATATTGAACTGGGTTATCAAAAAGCTGATGCAGATTTTAAATATGATGAATATAATGAAAATAAAGTCTCTCTAGGCTTATCCCATCAGTTTTAATAATTTTATGTATAAAGAATATTATCAACTGGCCAGTAATCCATTTCAAATTTCCCCTAATCATGATATGTTTTTTCCTAGTCATGGACATAAAAAAGCACTCTCTTATCTACACTCTAGTTTGAATCAAAACAATGGAATTATTGTTATAACAGGAAAGTTAGGCTTAGGAAAAACAACACTGATAAAAAAAAAGAGTGTAAATTTAGATCCTAAATATTATATAGTAAAACAAATTCCAGTCATAAATTTAGATGAAAATAATTTATTTTCAATAATTTGTGAAGCTTTTGATTTAATTTCTAAAGGGTTAAGTCAAGACGTATTATTAAAACAGTTTCATGCTTTTTTAAATTCTATTAATAAATTAGGGCGTAAAGTTATTTTAATCTTTGATGATGCACAAAAACTGACTCCTATTTTATTGCAACAGTTGCAAATTTTATCGACCTCTAAAGTCAATTATCAATTTTTATTGATTATTTATTTAGTTGGACAAAAAGAATTGTTAGCAACATTGCAAAATAAAAATATGAAACAAATTAGACAATATATACTGAGTTCATGTGCTTTGATTGCTTTAAAAAAAGATGAATTAAGTGAGTATATTAATTATCGTTTGAAAGTATCAGGCTGGTCTGGAGAAGAATTATTTGATGCTCATTCATTGGATATTATTTATCAATTGACCAATGGTGAACCTCGTCGTGTTAATTTATTATGTGATCGTGTACTTTTATTTGGTTATTTGGAAGATATTCAATTTTTTACGGCAGAACATATTAAATGTGTTGCACAAGAATTAAAAAATGAAATGATAAGTCCGATAAAAAAAGAAATAAAGTCTAAGAATAAGAAAACAAATAAACTGCCCCAAGTAAGAAATATGAGTGATTCATCAGATTTTGTTGATATTGAAGAAAGCATTCGAGAATTTGATTTGAGTATCGAAAAAGAAATTCAGGATTATAAAAATATGTTGATTTCAAAAAATTAATTTAACAATAAAGAGATGTTGTAAAAAAATATGGAAAAAACTAAATTTAAGATAATTTGCATTGTCGGTGCAAGACCTAATTTTATGAAAATTGCACCTGTTATGGCAGCTTTTAAGAATGATGCTCCTCAAGTCAATGTCTTACTTGTACATACAGGGCAACATTATGATGAAAATATGAAAAGCCAATTTTTTGAGCAATTAGGTATTCCTGAACCTGATATTGATTTAGAGGTGGGTTCAGGCAGTCATGCGGTGCAAACTGCTGAAGTAATGAAGCGTTTTGAACCCGTAGTCGATGAACAACAGCCTGATGCCATTGTCGTGGTCGGTGATGTCAACTCTACTATTTCATGTGCTTTAGTGGCGGCTAAAAAAATGCTTCCTATTATCCATATTGAAGCAGGTCTACGCAGTTATGATAGAAAAATGCCTGAGGAAATTAATCGCATATTAACCGATCAACTCTCGGATCGTTTGTATATTACTGAACAATCAGCACAAGCTAATTTAGCATTAGAAGGTATTCCATCAGAGCGAGTATGCTTTGTAGGTAATGTTATGATTGATACCTTGAAAAAGAATGTAAAGCAAGCCATTGCTTTTTCTGATACCTTAAAAGAACATGATGTTAAGGCGACAGTGACTGCAAAAAATTATTCACTGGTGACTTTGCATCGTCCTTCTAATGTTGATAATAAAGAAATTCTTGAGCGTTTATTAACGGTTATTAATGAAACCAGTCAGATCATTCCTGTTATTTTTCCACTGCACCCTCGTACAAGAGGAAAAATTACTGAATTTAAGCTTGATCATCTTATTAATAGTGATAATATTCATATATTACCACCATTGGGTTACATGCAATTAGTAGGTTTAATGGATCAAGCTAAAATGGTCATGACTGATTCAGGAGGTATTCAAGAAGAAACGACTGCTCTAGGCGTGCCTTGTATTACTTTACGTGAGAATACTGAACGTCCTATTACCGTTGCTCAGGGTACGAATACTATTGTAGGCGTTGATGCTAATCTTATTTTATCAACGTTTAATGATATTATGGACAATGGTGGTAAGACAGGAAAACAACCAGAACTTTGGGATGGTCACGCAGCAGAACGAATTGTAGCGGATATGGTTGAATGGCTTACTCAAAATGTACGGAGTCCTAAAAAATAATGATTAGCAATGCCATGTCAGTTGATGTTGAAGACTATTTTCAGGTTTCGGCATTTGAAAAAAATATTAAACGTACTCAATGGGACTCTTTGCCTCATCGAGTCGCAAAAAATACACATACTATTTTAGATTTATTTGCTCAACATAACACCCAAGCGACATTTTTTGTATTAGGCTGGGTCGCAGAACGTTATCCAGAATTAGTGACACGCATTGTTTCAGAAGGACATGAATTGGCCAGTCATGGCTATGGGCATCAACGAGCCACACAACAAAGTCAAATAGAATTTAAAGACGATATTACCAAAGCCAAACAAATTTTAGAAGACTTGGGTGGTGTTGCGATTAAAGGTTATAGAGCACCGAGTTATTCAATTAATAAGAGTAATCTTTGGGTGCATGATGCACTATTAGAATCAGGACATCGTTATAGTTCTAGTGTATATCCTGTTAAACATGATTTATATGGTATTCCTGATGCACCGCGTTTTGCCTATCAATGTGAAAATGGTTTACTTGAAATTCCTATAACAACGTCTACTTTTATGGGAAAAAACTTGCCTGGTGGGGGTGGGGGTTTTTTTCGTCTTTATCCTTATGCTTTGTCTCGTTGGCTTATTCAACGTGTTAATGAGCAAGATAAACAAGCCACTATTTTTTATTTTCATCCATGGGAAATTGACCCTGATCAGCCAAGACAAAAGAATGTAAGTTTTAAATCACGCTTTAGACATTATTTAAATTTAAACAAAACAGAAAAAAGGTTGAATCATTTGCTGACGGATTTTAATTGGCAACGAATGGATAGACTTTTTTTAAAGGATCTCGATTGAGTAATACAATAACAATAAAACAGGCACAAAACAGTGATGAATCTCTATGGGATGATTATGTTAACCAACATCCTGATGCCACTTTTTTTCATTTATTTGGTTGGAAAAAAGCACTTGAAATGACGGTTAAGCATAAAAATTATTATTTGTATGCACTTAATGGTGAAACTATCGTCGGCGTGTTACCGCTAGGGCATATTAAAAGCTTATTATTTGGTAATACCTTGGTGTCTACCCCTTTTGCTGTGTATGGAGGTATTTTAGCTGATAATGATGAAGTAAAAAGTTTATTGAGACAGGCTGCCTGTGATTTGGCTGAAAAATTAAAAGTAGATCATCTGGAATTAAGAAATCTTAAACGAGAAAATCCTGATTGGCCGACGAAAGAACTTTATGTTTATTTCAAAAAAGAACTTGCAGACAATGATGATGATAATCTTAAAGCCATTCCAAGAAAACAACGTGCCATGGTACGTAAGGGTATTAAAGCCGATCTGAGTGTTGAGGTTAATCAAAATATTGAACCTTTTTTTCAAGCGTATTCTGAAAGCGTGAGAAACTTAGGAACACCTGTATTTCCTAAAAAATTATTTCAATCATTACTGACTGTTTTTTCAGATAAATTGGATATTCTGACCATTACTAAAGAGGATACTTTAGTGGCGAGTGTGATGAATTTTTACTTTAGAGATACTGTATTGCCTTATTATGGTGGTGGTACTTCATCTGCTCGTTTTTTAAAAGGCAATGATTTTATGTATTGGTCTTTGATGCAACATGCGGCAAAAAAAGAAATTAAATACTTTGACTATGGTCGAAGCAAAGAAGGTACAGGATCGTATAGTTTTAAAAAGAATTGGGGGTTTGAGCCACAGCCACTTTATTATGAATATTACTTAGTAACAGCGAAAGAAATTTCAGAAATTAATCCTCTTAATCCAAAATATCAAATATTTATCAAATTATGGCGAAAATTACCGCTTAAATTAAGCCAAATTTTAGGCCCTATTTTTTCTAGAGATCTTGGATGAAAAATAAAGAACCCTTACTTTTTCTTGTTCATAGAATACCTTATCCACCCAATAAGGGTGATAAGATACGTTCTTATAATTTACTTAAATTTTTATCTCAATATTATGATATTTATTTAGGTGCATTTATTGATGATCCTGATGATCAGCACTATAAAAGTAATGTAGAAGCTTTTTGCAAAGGTGTTTATTTAGAATCTTTTACACCTTTAATGGCAAAAATTAAAAGTTTATCAGGTTTAATCCGTAAAGAAGCCTTATCAATTCCTTATTATAGCTCAACAAATATGCAAAAATGGGTTGATATAACGATTGAAAAAAATACAATTAAACAGTGTTTAGCTTTTTCATCACCGATGGCTCAATTTTTACAAAACACTTCTCATAATACCTTAAATATTATGGATTTTGTAGATATTGATTCTGATAAATGGCAACAGTATTGTAACACTCATAAAGGCATAATGAATTGGGTTTACACACGTGAAGCACGCTATCTTTTTGAATATGAAAAGCAGGTGGCAAAAGAATTTTCTGCCTCTGTTTTTGTATCACAGCAAGAAGCTCAACTGTTTCAAAAAATGGTACCAGAAGTTGCCGAAAAAATTCATGGTATATCCAATGGTGTGGATATTGATTATTTTAAAGCTGATTTTGTCAGTGATTCACCTTATCATGCAGACAAAAAAGTCTTAGTATTTACAGGAGCTATGGATTATTGGGCAAATTGTGATGCTGTTATTTGGTTTGCTGAAGACATTTTTCCAAAATTACACAAAGAAAATCCTAATTTTGAATTTTATATTGTCGGCTCAAAACCAACTGAACAAGTGATTGCTCTTAAATCTATTCCCGGTGTTTATGTCACAGGACGAGTAGAAGATATTCGTCCTTATATTAAACATGCTTTTGTGTGTGTTGCACCTCTTAGAATTGCTAGGGGTATTCAAAATAAGGTGCTTGAAGCAATGGCGATGGGTAAGGCTGTTATTGCAACACAAAATGCCATTGAGGGTATTGAATTACCCAATATATTAAAAGATCAGGTATGCCATTCTGTTGATGATCAAATTGAAATGATTAGACACTTAATGGATAATGAATCTCGTCAAGCAATTGAAATATGTTCCAGTCAATGGATTATAGAACATTATAGTTGGTCAAATACCTTAAAACCTTTGATCACATTGATAAAAGGATAACTCCACTCATGAAAGCTTTATATACACTGATTATAGCCCTTATTGCATGGTTTTTACTCTATTATAGTACGCTGTGGTCAATGGCTGAAATATGGTGGCGTTCTGATACTTTTGCACATGGGATGTTGATCTTTCCTATTTCTTTGTATTTAATCTGGCTAAAAAAAGATGATTTTTTTCAGATTTCAAAAAAGCCGAGTGTATTTTTTTTATTATGCCTATTAGCTCTAGTGTTTATTTGGGGTTTGGCAAAATCCGTTGATGTTCAAGTGGTACAGCAATTTGCTGTAATATTAATGCTACCCTTAATCGTAGGTGCATTATTTGGCTTTAAAATGCTCAAACACTATATTTTCCCTCTAGGCTATTTATTATTTGCAGTGCCTTTTGGTGAATTTTTAATCCCAAAATTACAAGAATATACGGCCATAATGACTGTGTTTGGTCTGGAAGTCAGTGGTGTACCTGTTTATTCAGAAGGCATGTTTATTTCTATTCCAGAAGGTGATTTTGAAGTCGCTGTGGCATGTAGTGGTGTCCGTTACCTTATCGCTTCTCTTGCCTTAGGTACACTTTATGCCTATTTGACGTATACAAAATTTTATAAACAAGTGATTTTTGTCATTGCCTCTATTATTGTGCCCATTATCGCCAATGGTATTAGAGCTTATGGTATTGTTATGATTGCACATCTTAGTGATATGAAATATGCCACAGGGGCGGATCATCTCGTTTATGGTTGGTTTTTCTTTGGTATTGTTATTTTTATATTATTTTTTATTGGTAGTTTTTGGCAGGATAAACCGCTTGAAGCTCTTTCAGATACTCCAGCTGATCATTCACTGAATGATAGCCAGTATTCATTTAAATTTGCTTTACCCATTATGAGCTTATTTTTAGGTCCTATGATGGTATCTTGGATGGCGTATGAACCTATAATTAATAATACAGTAATGAAAGCACCTACTGTATCAGCACCTTGGCAAGATAATCATCAAAAACCAGCTCTATGGCAACCCTTATTTATTAATGCTGATAGTGAAGTGAGTACTATTTATAGTGAGGAAGAGGGCGATACAAAAGTATATTATTATTCGTCTAATTATCAATATGAAAAGGAAGATAAAGAACTTATTAGTTCAGTGAATCAAGTTTTTTCTACTGAGCGATGGATATTAGTATCCAAACAAGTGATTAAGATTCAAAATACTCAAATAGATGAATGGGTGGTACGCAATAATGTATCAAAACTAATAATATGGAGTTGGTATGAAGTATTTGGCTTAAAGCTCATTCATCCAATTACCATAAAAATTGCTCAGGCATTGGGTAAATTATCAGGCATGAGCAGAGGTGGACAATTTAAAGCCATTGCCTTACCTTTTCATGAAGATACAAATTTAGCAAAAAAACAACTTGAGGCTTTTTTAATAGCCAATAAAAATATTATTAATTAACCAATAGTGAAATTTAATTATGTGTGGCATTGCAGGAATATTTGATTTATCAGCCAAGCGCGATATTGTACCAACAGTGTTAGACGCTATGAACCAAGTTCAATTTCATCGTGGTCCTGACGAAGGAGGACGATGGATAGATTCAGGCGTGGGATTGGCACATAGACGCTTATCTATTATTGATCTCTCAACAGGTCAACAACCTCTTTTTAATCATGATCGCTCCGTGTGTATTGTCTTTAATGGCGAAATTTATAATTTTAAAGAACTGACTCAACAATTAAAAGCCAAAGGTTATCGCTTTCAAACGCATTCCGATACCGAAACTATTGTACATGCTTGGGAAGAATGGGGTGAACGTTGTGTGGATCATTTAAGAGGCATGTTTGCCTTTGCAATTTATGATAAAAAAGCCGATCAATTATTTTTAGCCAGAGATCGTCTAGGAATAAAGCCACTTTTTTATGCACTGACAGATGATGGTTATCTTCTTTTTGGTTCAGAACTTAAAGTGTTATTAGAACATCCTTCCTTTAAAAAAAATATGGATATTACCGGTATCGAAGATTATTGTGCTTTAGGTTATATACCAGAACCTAAAACCATTTATAAAAATGTTCATAAATTACCTTCAGGTTATCGCTTATTATTAAAGCGAGGACAAAAACAATTATCACCTATACAATATTGGGAAATTCCTTTTACAGAAAATAGCTCTATTACCGAATCACAAGCATCAGAAGAGTTAGTTGAACGCCTTAAAGAAGCTGTTGATATTCGTATGATTGCTGAGGTTCCCTTGGGTGCTTTTTTATCAGGTGGTGTTGATTCAAGTGGTGTTGTTGCCATGATGTCACAATTACAAGACGATCCTGTGAATACCTGTTCAATTTCATTTGATGATAAACAATTTAATGAATCTGAATATGCAGAAATGGTTTCACAACAATATCATACCAATCATCATGTAGAAACGGTTGAAACAGATGATTTTGAATTATTGGATAAATTGGCATTATTATATGATGAACCTTATGCTGATAGTTCGGCAATACCGACTTATAGAGTCTGTCAATTGGCACGAAAGCATGTCACCGTGGCATTATCGGGTGATGGTGGTGATGAGCCATTATCAGGTTATCGACGACACATCTGGCACATGAATGAAGAAAAAGTACGCTCAATATTGCCCTATAATATTCGTAAGCCTGTTTTTGGTCTATTAGGTGAGCTTTATCCTAAAGCTGATTGGGCGCCTAAAATGTTTCGTGCTAAAACCACTTTTCAAGCCTTAGCACGAAGTTCTGTTGAAGCTTATTTTAATACCGTTGCCATTATTCCTGATGATCAGCGTGATAAGCTCTTTAGTCCAGAAATGAAGCAAAAATTAGCAGGTTATCAAGCGGTTGAGACTTTTAAACGTTATGCTAATAATGCACCTGGTATGGCTTCTGAAGATCCTTTGGCATTGATTGAATACTTAGATATGAAAACCTATCTAGTGGATGATATTTTAACTAAAGTGGATCGTGCGAGTATGGCACACTCCTTAGAAGTCAGGGTACCCATGCTGGATCATAAATATATTGAATGGATTTCAAGCTTGCCTGCACATTTAAAAATTAAAGGTCAAACAGGTAAACATATTCTCAAAAAATCACTGGAACCTTATTTGCCTAATGATGTGCTGTACCGTAAAAAAATGGGGTTTTCTGTGCCATTGGCAAACTGGTTTAGAGGGCCTTTAAAAGACAGAGTACAAGATTCTTTATTAGGAGAGCAATTTTTGGATAATGGCTTATTTAATGCTGATTATTTAAAGCAGTTGGTCGAACAGCATCAATCAGGTGTGCGTGATAATAGTGCCAGTATCTGGACTTTGATGATGCTAGAATCATTCCAAAGACAGATTTTGAATTAAGTTTTTTATGAATATTTTTCAAATAATGATTCTATTACTGCTGAGTATGCTTTTAATAAGTTGTGATTCAGACTCAAAAACACCAGAGGATACCTCGATACAAGTAAAATATCCTGTTCCTATTATTTCTGAGTATCAGATCAATGCTCTAAATAAAGCAAAAGGTGTAGAAGATGTTATTCTTAAAGCAAAAGAAAAAAGAGATGATGCCTTGATGGATAATTAGTGTGGCTAAAATTATTTTATTATTATTGCTACTTATTGGTATTTTCCATCAGTCTCTTTTGACTTTTATGGGGCAATGGACGATTAGAAATGATCCCTTGTTAAAATCTGATGTTGCCGTGGTATTAAATACAGGTGCTGAAATATATCCAAGATTAATGGCAGCAGCGGATCTTTATAATGATAAATATGTTGATAAGATTCTGATTAATGGCAATCGAAAAAATGATGCTCTCAGAAAATTAGAAGCAATGGGGTATAAACCTGTTGTTCCTTGGTATGCCAATCGTGTTGAAATTTTACATCTTTTGGGGGTACCGATACAAAATATTTTACTTGTTAATGGTGAAGATGCTTATGATACAATTTCTGAAGCAGAAATTGTTGGGCATTATTTATTGCAATATCAAGTAAAAACTGTCATTGTAACGACAAGTAAATCTCACACCAAAAGAGCAGGCTATATTTGGGATAAGCAATTTAAACATTCAATGAGAATTATTATGCATCCAGCATCAGAAGATCCCTTTCAAGCGACTTCATGGTGGCATAAAGGTCGTCAAATTCGTTGGGTTATGGCTGAATATGGTGCATGGTTTTTTATCTTATGGAAAGATATTATTGGTATTACTGAAGATAAAAAATGACTGTTATCTGCCGTTCATAATTGATAAAAAATGGCGTAATATTATTCTGATTACTCAACAAGCCATTAATTGATTTTAATTTTGCTAAATATAAGTGTAAACTGAAGCATAAATATTCATATAAAAAGAAATTAAAATGACTGAATCACATCATTTAAAAATAGATAAAAAATCAACTGTTCCAGATGATACTAAAATTAAAAAATCATCTCGCTCACGAGGCATTTATTTATTACCTAATTCATTCACAACCGCAGCTCTTTTTGGGGGCTTTTATGCGGTGATTGCTGCCATGAATGGTCTTTTTGAAAGTGCAGCATTGGCTATTTTTATTGCTATGATTTTGGATGGTTTAGATGGACGGGTGGCACGTTTAACGAATACTCAAAGTGATTTTGGGGCTGAATATGATAGTTTATCTGATATGGTTTCATTTGGTATTGCACCTGCTTTGATTATGTACACTTGGTCACTATCATCATTAGGTAAAATGGGTTGGATTGCTGCTTTTATTTATGTAGTGGCCGCAGCATTACGTTTGGCACGTTTTAATACACAAATAGGACATACTGATAAACGTTATTTTCAGGGGTTGGCAAGTCCAGCAGCTGCTGGATTTCTTGTGGGTTTTGTCTGGCTTTGTGCGAAGCATAATATTGCAGGTGTCGCATTAAATTATCTTGTTCTAGTAATGACGATTGGAACAGGTTTATTGATGGTGAGTAATATTAATTATCGGAGCTTTAAAGATCTTGAAATCAAAAATAAAGTACCTTTTATTTCTATTTTAATCATGGTCTTAATTTTTGTAACAATTATGTACCATCCACCCTTTATTTTATTTAGCATCTTTGCCTTATATACTTTTTCTGGTGTATTTGGCTATATTATGAGAATGTTTAAAAAAAGAACTGAGCAGAAATAATCCTATGACCGATAAGTTAATAATTTTTGATACGACTCTACGTGATGGCGAGCAAAGCCCCGGTGCATCAATGACTCGTGAAGAAAAAGTCCGCATTGCCAAAGTGTTAGAACGGATGAAAGTAGATGTTATTGAAGCAGGTTTTCCAATTGCAAGCCAAGGTGATTTTAAAGCGGTTAAAGCCGTTGCTGATAATATTAAAGACAGTACTATTTGTGGTCTAGCACGGGCATTAAATAAAGATATTGATCGGGCAGGTGAAGCACTTAAAGGTGCAAATTCTTCACGTATTCATACCTTCATTGCTACTTCTCCTATCCACATGGAAAAAAAATTGCGGATGTCACCTGAACAGGTACTTGAACAAGCAGTTGCATCGGTTAAATATGCTCGACAGTATACCGATAATGTGGAATTTTCACCTGAAGATGCAGGGCGTTCTGAACTCGATTTTCTTTGTCGTGTGATTGAAGCAGTAATTGATGCGGGTGCGTCTACCATTAATATTCCTGATACTGTTGGCTATAATATTCCACATCAGTTTGGTGATTTACTCCA
>JAGLFC010000090.1 GCA_023144715.1 Gammaproteobacteria bacterium
TTGATTCAGTAAATTATCCTCCACTAATAAGATGTTAATATTTGCAAGTTTTTTGAGTGCTATTTGATAATTGTGCTTATTTTTTGAGTGATGAGTGTGCTTGACAGAGTGGGGTTCACTAGACTTAGAAAATTTTGCCGTAAAAGAGAACGTACTCCCCTGTTCTCTTTTGGATTCAAAGCTAATTTTTCCCTGCATTATTTCCACTAATTTTTTAGAAATGGTTAAACCCAGACCTGTACCACCATATTGGCGTGTTATTGAATTATTAGCTTGAGAAAAGGCTTTAAACAGTCTTTTTTGTTCATCTTCGCTCATACCAATGCCTGAGTCTGCAATAGAAAAATGAAGCATAACAGAATGCTCTTCCTCTTTTTGAGTGACAATGGCTATTTTTACAAGATTATTATGATTAGAAAATTTAATGGCATTATTGATCAGATTGAGTAAGATTTGAGTCAAACGTTGAGGATCACCTATCAGTGTATTAGACACATTAGAAGCAATATTGACTTCAATAGTGACTTTCTGATTTTTAGCTTCTATCTCAACCACTTCTATAACATGATCAATCAATTCATCTAAATAAAATTCAATATCCTCTAATTTTAATTGACCGGCTTCAATTTTAGAAAAATCCAAAATATCATTAATAATATGCAGTAAAAATTCAGCTGATTGGTGAACGGTACTAATATAATGATGCTGTTGATCATTGAGTGATGCTTCTAAGGCTAAATTTGACATACCCAAAATAGCATTCATTGGGGTACGTATTTCATGAGACATATTGGCTAAAAAACGTGATTTTTCTTTATTGGCGGATTCTGCTTTTTCTTTTAGAGTGACTAAATGAACATTTCTTTCTTTAATACTCATTGACATACGATTAAAGGCTTGAGCTAAATGTGCTATTTCATCATGAGAATCAAATTCAAGGGATTGACTATAATCATTGTTTTCAATACGTTGTGCATTCTTTGCTAACAGTGATAGCGGAATAATGATACGTTTTTTTAATAATACAAAGGCATAAAAAAGAAATAATAAGGTGATGATTGTTAAAACAGTCATTGCAATAATAATGGCTTGATTCTTTTTTTGAATTAAATTGAATTCATTGCTCGTGCGAAATTCAACTAATTTAAAAAAAGCATCAATATGCCCCATAAGACGGGATTTTATGTGATGATAATTTTGATTATGCAATGGTTCAATAGCGGTTTGCTCCATAGCTCTATTTTCAATAATCAACAACTCATTAGAGAGTATCAGAGCATTCAATAATTGTTCTTTTTCCTGCTGATTCAAATCACTATTTGATAATTTTTGATCAATACTATAAAGCTCACCTTTTTCATCAATCTGTCTAACGCCTGATACGACATAATCCCAATAAGAACGATTATACTCTTTTGGGTGTGCTTTAATACCCTTGCGTATATCAATAATAGATTGAAAATAGTGTTTATATTGGGGATCAGCCGTTATACTATAAAGACGAGAAAAACGTGTTTGGTCATCTGAAGATTGTTTAAGTTCAAGTGCTAATTCAAAGGATTGATATTTATTTAATTCGATCATTGCTTCATTATCGACCCCTTTTAACAAATAAGTGACTAAAACACCCATACTGACCATAAGACCACTAAAAAGAAACACTAATAAAAAAAGCGTTTCTTTTATCATAATTTTATTAGGCTTGCCTCGTTTGAACCAGATAAAGACTAATATAATAAAAAAAATTCCAAAGATGAGTGCAATTTTAGGTAATAAAAAATGTATCGAATTAAATTGAATCGGTTCAGGTAAAGTCAATAATTGAGTGTCGATGACGCCTTTTTTACTACTTTTTTCATTAAAATGAGGATTGATATCCCAACGTTCTAAAATAGATAATTTATCTTTTTGTGTTAAATTATTAAGTACCTTATCAATAATATTGACCAATTCTGGCCAATCTTTGCGGATCCCCATACTATGTGCCATGGGCTGTTTTTCTATCATACCCGCTACATTAAAGCCTACTACAAAACTTATCTTACGCCAATATTCAAAACTGAGGCTACCTAAAACAATATCGACTTTTCCCAGTAGTAACGCCGAACTCATTAACTGATTATTATCATAAGTACTACAATTCCATTTTGGATGAGCATTACATTTTTGAGAAAAAATTTTTTCATCGGTTATATAACCAATATTTTTACCATTGAGTGATGCGTCTGCACTCAATAAAAATGTATCATTAGCGCGCGTATAATAATAATTATAAATATTAAGAGTGGTTGCACTAAAGTTAAAATAAGGTTGCCACGCAGGATTGTCTTTTACTAAAATAGCCATACCATCCGTTTCTTTGGTAATTGCCTGCTTTCCAGCAAGAGACCAAGATGGCTCAACATCTAAACGAATATTAGTGCCTAATTTGTGATTAATAATATCAATATAATCTTTGATAAACCCCACATAAGTACCATCTTCTTGCAAGATAAGAGCAGGCGGATGTTGATCGGTCATGCTCAACACAATATCAGGGTGTGTCTTTAACCAATTTTGTTCTTCTAGTGTCAGATCAATAGTAATGTGTTCAATATCTAGGCTGTTTAAAAATTCCTGTTTTGGGCTTTTTTGTATTCCTTTTTCATTAGCGTAAACAAGAATGGTATTAAAAAATAAAATAAAACCGAACGAGACTAATATAAAAAATTTTATTTTATTCATGGTACCTTTTAATACAGTGATGGTATAAAATATAGGACTGTTCACTTATGTCATTTTTTTCTTTGGGTAGGCTCTTGAACCCAGTTTCTGATGAATATAAATATCACTTTGTGGATAAGGCATTGATATTTCCATAATATCAAACTGTTCTTTCATAGTACGCATAATATCCCAATAAACAGCCCAATAATCTTGTGTTTTTACCCATGGACGGCAAATAAGATTCACTGAAGACTCTGCTAATTCATTGACCTGAACATTAGGTTTTGGGGTACTTAATACTAAAGGATGGGCTTCTACTATTTCACGCATTAATTGTATAGATTGTTCAATATCATCATCATAGCTAATACGAAAGACCATATCAACACGTCGTTCCATACTGCCATTTACATTAGTGATCACATTACTCCAGATAGAGTTATTAGGCACCACCATGAGTTTATTATCTGCGGTCATTATTGTGGTAGAAACAAGTGTCATGGATCGGACTTGCCCCTTAATACCTGCAACTTCAACAAAGTCTTGCATATCAAAAGGACGATATAACATGATCATAATACCACTTGCAAAGTTGCTCAATGTGCTTTGTAAAGCAAATGCAACCACAAAGCCCGCCGCACCAATCATTGCCATAATGGGTGCCACATTGACTCCAATAGCGGATAATGCCACTAAAATACCCACAATCATAGTGATTCGACCTATACTATTAATAAAAAAATCATTTAATATCTTTGAATTAGCTCCCCTAAAACTTAACGCTTTTTTGACTGTATGACTAAACAAGAGACTTAATAGCCAAAAAATAAATAATATTCCGATAAAAATAGCACTGTTCACAATCCATTTTATACCGCCATCATCAGATAGAAGATACCCTTTGACACTTAACAATGTTGATTTTGCATCATTGAGATCAAGCCTAATACCTGCAACGGCATTAATATAGCGTCTATAAGGAAGTACCTCATCTAATTCATTGCCTTCTTCATCCAAACCAATTTTTCTATTAAGTTCACTCAAAACCATATCAAAACGCTCAATAATAGCACGTCTATCCTGACGAAATTTATCTAAAACCACTAAAATATTTTCTTTATATTCATTAGCTTTATCAATTTTTTTATCTTCTAATACTACTGTTTTGTTATTTTTTGACTCTGAATCTGAACTTGACACTGTCGTATCGGTTTCTTTTTTAGTCTCAACTACTTTTTTTAGTTCATCTTTCAATTCTTTGGTAACAGATTCTTCTTTTATATCGACTTTAGTTTCTGAAAATTCGCCAATATTTTTCACTTCATCACTATTTGAATTATTTTTTGCGTCTTTAACCACTTCATGATGATTAATTTTTTTATTAGCAATGGCAATTTCTAATTTAGTGTTAGCTACTTTTTTTGCTGCGTTTTGTAATATTGTTAACCAACCATCGGCCTCAATAATAAGCTCATCTTTTGTCATAGGATTGAGCATTATTTGTAATTCATTCACACTGATGCTGGGATCATCCGTTGTGATGGATTTTTTAGGTATTTTTTTTGATGTTTCAGATGTCTCTTTTGCCATAATAGGCTGACAACTCATGAAAATAAATAATAGTGTAGAGAATAAATAAAATACTAATGAATGGTGAAATAACATATAAAACCTTTTTCTATTTATAATTTTTTTAATAATAAAATGACAGCATATTATCTCATTTAATTCTAAAAAAATAATATGCCAAACAACGCGATATATTAACCTAAAAAGGAATAGGGTATTGGCGTAATACCGTATGAATATCCTCTAATAATTCAGCAGAGATTGTTTTATCAAAGGCTTCAATATTTTCTTTTAATTGCAAGACACTGGTTGCACCAATAATGGTAGAACTCACACCGTCTACTTGATCACACCACGCTAAGGCTAATTGAGTGGCTGTCCAACCATGCTTTTCTGCTACTTGTTGATACTGCTCAACCGCAAGGCTAACCTGTGCGGTATCACGAAAGAGTCCATGACGCTGTGAACGCGTCCAACGACACCCTTCTGGACGTGCTCCATGAAGATACTTACCTGTTAATACACCCCCTGCTAAGGGCGACCAAGGTAAATAAGCAATATCAGAACGTACACAATTTTCAATCAGATAAGGCCAATCTTTAGTATGTAATAGATTAAACTCATTTTGTATAGAAATAATGCGTGGTAAATCATGCTGTTCACTTAAACGGATAAATTCATTAATACCCCACGGGGTATCATCTGATAAACCACAATAGCGGATTTTTCCTGCGTTTACACATTGCTCCAACGCCTGTAACATTTCAAGTATTTGTGCGGAATGTTGTTCCGTATCCACATCTGTAAAAGAAATCATACCCGGCCAATGCTTAGAAAAATGTGGACTGGTTCGATTGGGCCAATGCAATTGGTATAAATCAATATAATCGGTTTGTAAGCGTTTTAATGAGGCATCCACCGCGGTAATAATTGCATCTCCAGTAATATCGCCTCCGCCACGAATCCAAGGCAAACCATTCCCTGCGATTTTAGTGGCTAAAATAATGTCTTTACGGCGTTCACTATTGTTTGCCAACCAATGCCCAATCATTGTTTCTGTACGACCATAGCTTTCAGCAGAAGGTGGAATCGCATACATTTCTGCGGTATCAATATAATTAATCCCTTGAGATAATGCGTATTCAATTTGCTCATTTGCATCGTGCTGATTGTTTTGTGCGCCCCACGTCATACTGCCAAGGCAGACGCGAGACACATTGAGATCACTTTTTCCTAATGTTATTTTTTTATCGTGTTTCATAATGTTCCTTTACATCCATAGGTTCTAAGTTAAGCCCTTTTTTTGTACATTGCATTGCTGCTAATTGACAGGCATGTTTAAGACAAAGACTTATGTTATTATGTGTTAATAATTGATCAATGATGCCCGCATTAAAGACATCACCTGCCCCTAAAGTATCCACAGCATTCACTTTAATAGCCTCTTGATGATAAATAATCCGTTTGACCAAAGCCACTGCTCCAGAGTCTCCCCAAGCACATATTAATATTTTATGAGTACTTTGTTCATCATTAAATGATTGCAGAAATGCCTGTGCAGAATCAAAGCCATATTGCCGAGCATAATTTTTTGAAAAAATAATAATATCGGCGTTATCAATCAATTGCTCACTGCCTTTTCTTGGCTTTTCTAATTCAACAGAAAGCATTTTTTTGGGATAATTATACTTAGCATAATGCATCATTTTGAGGCTTTGATCAATATTTCTGCCTTCAAAATGTATATGTTCAAATGCTTCTAAAGGAATTTTTTTAAATTCAGAAAAATCATATTCAGGTAAATCACGAAAATGGCTAATGGTACGTGAAGCAGTAGCTTGGCTCAACACAATATAAGAAGTGGGTACTTTCCCCTGCTCCAAAAAATGGCAAAACTGATCATTAACCTGATACCGCTTAAAATCATCCAAAATAATGTGACAATCAATTTCTTTGACTAATGTACCTGCCCAATAACATTCATGACCTAATTGACTTAATATCACAGCGGTATTGGCGGCATTACCCCCTCGTCGTTTATCCTGAGTGACAATACGTATTTCATCATCTTCTGTGGGATACATCGCAACTTCATTCACAATATCCACTGTAGCAATACCCACGCATAATATTTTTGCCATAAAATTCTGGACTCACATAACAATTCAATAGATAATAAAAATCTTATTTTATCATGATTGAGCTATAAATGAAGACAATGCCTATTAATAGTGATTGGGAAAATAATGTCCCAAGTACAGACGAGATCGAAAAAAATAAAGCACTGATCAGTGAACAACAAGAAACACAACTCATACACCGTATTAAGCAATTATTGATTGCCCAAAATGCGGTATTAGTCGCTCATTATTATACCGATCCCATTTTACAGCAATTAGCCGATGAAAGTGGTGGTTGTGTGGCGGATTCATTAGAAATGGCTCGTTTTGGCAAAGAAAGTTCAGCGGATAAAATCATTGTTGCGGGTGTACGTTTTATGGGTGAAACCGCTAAAATATTATCACCCGAAAAAACTGTATTAATGCCTGATCTTGAAGCCAATTGCTCACTTGATTTGGGATGTGCTCCTGAAGATTTTATTCCTTTTTGTGATGCACACCCTGATCATACCGTTGTCGTCTATTCTAATACCAGTGCACAGGTTAAAGCGCGGGCTGATTGGGTGGTCACGTCTGGTATTGCCACTCAAGTCATTAAACATCTTGCCAGTGAAGGTAAAAAAATTCTTTGGGCACCTGATCGCCATTTGGGTCAATACATTCAAAGTGTCACCCATGCTGATATGTTACTTTGGCAAGGGGCTTGTATTGTGCATGATGAATTTAAAGC
>JAGLFC010000091.1 GCA_023144715.1 Gammaproteobacteria bacterium
ATGGTTATCAACGTTCAGGTGAACATTGTATCCCTATAAATAAGCCTTTATAGCATTACATTTATTATTCTCTATCATAAAAAAATTGTAAAATTCTACGGATGCGTTTTTTATCAGTCATATTTAATCGTTCACATTGTGCATAGTCTTTATAAAATGCCAGCCGTTGTGTTTTGGAAAGTTCATATTTAGCACGTTTATCCAAACAGGCCAGATCTTTTATAATGCGATATTCTAAAAAAGGTCGAAACCATCTCATGCCAGCAGGACAATCAATTAAATAAATCTGGGGGAAATCAGCTTTAATATCCACCATAATATTACGCCACTTCAAATCACCATGAGCAAAACGATATTGATGCATCCGCCGAGTAGCATCGGCCACTTGATGACTGACCTTTTGTACCCAATCTGCTTGCCGTAAAAGATGAGGAGAATGATCAATAATCCATATTAAATCCTGACAATTGACTAACTCTTCTGTTATTAATAACCCTCTATAGACAATCCAAGCGATTCTTTCTTGACCATAAGCAATCACTTGAGCAACAGGAATTTCCAAACGCTTGAATAAAAGTAAATTATTCACTTCACTGGTAATTTTACTAAAACTTAGAAAACGTACCCAGACTTTTTTTCTCATTACAAACTTTTTTAGATAATAATGTTTATTATCAACGGTAATTTTATACACCCGACCTGCGATAAAATGACCTTTGTAAGCATACGCATCATTAAAATTTTTAAATAAATGACCTAATAAGGTATTTTGATAATCAGGTAAAATACACCAGTTAATTTTTTTTGACCATAAAATGTTCATAAAAATTTTAGCGACTAAATCGCATCCCCTTTTCGCTGTTTTCTACGCCACAATTTTTGTCCTTGTTGAGCCACTTTTTTCCAAAAATGACCGTATAAAACAACACAATCACGTAATGAACAGGCATGATAAGCTTTCATAAAACGAAACAAATCCCGTTGCGTCAAGCCAATATTCATAGCAGAAAAATACAGGCTGGCAATATCTTTTACACGCCAGCGTTCAGGGGTATTTTCTCTAAGTTGCGCTCGATGAAGATCAATTAATGAGAGTTTAAGAGTCTGTTCATTGATATGCTCCATACCGTTGCTGATATCCATAAGAAAGTGACATATATAAAAATCTCTATGGTTAATACCATTATTATGTAAGGTTCTGCTGATATGAGCAAGCTTCTGAATCAGTGCATATTTCAGCTTAAAATGAGGTGGCTGTATGTGCCAAGATCCACAAAAATCTTCTAGGCTGATAGTATTAATTAGGTCTTCGGTGATAATAAAGGATTGTTGTCGTGCTGGATTGTGTCCTTTCAGTGCATAACCAGCAATACACATCGTATCAATATTCAATCGTTCTAGCTGTTTTATGGCTAAATATTCATCTTTTGCTCCCAAAACAGGTAAGCGTAAACGGATTAGATTTTCAATGATTTCAAACCAGCCTACACCTCGATGTATTTTAATAAAATAACTTTTATTTTGCACACTAAAACGGAGGGTTTTACGAGCTTCCAAAGCACGAAAGACTTCACCTTGAAGCTTTTCGGATTCATTAAAAGGGTCTTTGTTGTGCCATTGTTGAGTAAAGGTTTCATTTAATTCTAAAAGCATGAGTGATTAAATATCCACTAATAAGTGTAGTGTCATTATATCATTTAAGTCGCATTATTACTGTGATTATTTAATTCACTCATATAAGATGATCTATATTATACTTATAACCATACTTCCTTTATACTATTGAATGCGTTGTTTTTAGGTCATAACTTCATGCGTTTGCAATCACAAGTTTTTATTATTACGTCCGTTATTTTTTCTTTGCACTTTGTTATAGGTACTTACTTTGAACAAGATCAGATCAAAAAAGAAGTCATTGCTAATATAAAAGAAAATGCACGCACCATTCAAGTCATACTAACGGCTTACCGCACTGTCTATCAAACTATTTTTATTGATCATCAAGTGCCTATCAATGACAGTACAATTCAATTTTTACCGGCTCATGCCATTAGTCGTATTTCCAAAAAATTTACTCAATCCGTCACCAATGGGCTGTCTTTTAATACCGTTTCTGATCGTCCTAGAAACCCTGTTAATCAAGCCGATGCTATTGAATTAGAAGCCATTCATTTTTTTCATAATAATAGTAATATTAAAGAACGTTTTATACGTTATGATGAATTTTCAAAAGAAGATTTTTATCATTTTAGCCAGCCTATTTTTATTAAACCTCGTTGTTTAAAATGTCATGGTAAGAAAGAGGATGCCCCCAAAAGTATTCAACAACGCTATAATACCGCCTATAATTATAAGGTAGGTGATATTCGTGGCCTGCTCAGTATCAAATTACCTGCAAGTATTATAGAACAACGTGTCACTGAGCTTTTTCAACGCAATCTTATCAGTCATGTATTAGGCTTATTATTATCATTTGTAGTGATTGCCATGTTATTAAATCAGACTATTATTTCTCGTATTCGTGATCTAAAAATAGGTTCAGAAACACTCGCTAAAGGTGATTATAATACGCACATTACTCTTTCTGGCAATGATGAAATTACTCAGATGGGACATGAATTTAATAAGATGGCTGATATGATCGCTCAAAGAGAACAACAACTGATCAAACAACGTTCATTATATTATGCTCTAAGCCAAACCAATAAAAGCATTGTTAAAATGAATTCAAAAGAGGAGCTACTCAATAATATATGTCATATTGTCACCCAGCAAGAGCATATTATATTTGCTTGGTTTGGTGTCGAAGATGCACAAAAAAACAATTTAGTGGCCATTGCAAATGCACATTTTCAGCAAAATATTCATTTATCTCTACAAAAAGAGGCTGAATGTCATGTGTGTCCCGCAGTCAGTGCTTTTCTTTTACAAGAAAAAATTATTGATAATCACTTTAGCATGCCTTCTGATCACCCATCATTTTATAGTGAACAATCTGAATTAGATATTCATGCGGTTGTTTCTATTCCAATCATTGTTGACAATCAAGTCAATAGCATCTTTTCCATCTATTCCGATATTGAACATTATTTCAGTGATGATATTGTTGATTTATTAGATGAAATTGCTCATGATATTGAATATGCACTCAAAAATTTTAATTTAAAAGAACAGCATATTGATGCACAAAACAAATTAGAGCAATCATCAGAAGAACTCAAAAAGTTAAACAATTTTATGACTCTATTGTTAGAATCAACAGGAGAAGGCATTTTTGGTGTGGATATAAATGAACACTGTACTTTTGTTAACCATGCTGCTCAAACAATGTTTGGCTATAGTGAAACAGAATTAAAAAATAATTCTATACATGAACTGACTCACCATAGTTATGAAGACGGTTCCCATTTTCCTACGACTAAATGCCCCATACATAAAGCCTTTCATTCGGGTGAACCTTGTCAAATTGACAATGAAGTATTTTGGCATAAAGATGGCACTCCCTTCCCTGTCCAATATTCTGCTTATCCTATTCGCAATGAACAGCAGTGTATTACAGGCTCTGTCACGATATTTCGAGATATTAGCGAACGTCAGGCAATGAATCGTGAAATGAGTTATCTGGCATCACATGATTCATTAACACTCTTACTCAACCGTTATTCCTTTGAACAACGTCTGATGCAAGCACTCGAAACTGCTCACTTTGAAAATGTGCAACATGTTGTATGCTATATCGATCTTGATCAATTTAAAATTGTCAATGATACCTGTGGTCATTTAGTGGGTGATAATATGCTTAAAATGATTGCCAATTTATTAAAAGACATCATTAGCAAAGATGATACTTTAGCACGTTTAGGAGGAGATGAATTTGGTCTGTTAATCAATAATGCCTCTATTGAATACGCCTTAAAAATAACACAAAAAATTTGTCAATCTATTAAAGAGTTTCGTTTTATTTGGGAAGATAATGTTTTTATTGCAGGTTGTAGCATTGGCATTGCTGCGATTACTGAAGAGACTCATTCTGTACAAAGTATTATGAGCATCATTGATACGGCTTGTTATATTGCTAAAGATAAGGGTCGAAATCAAGTTCATGTAAGTTCTGTTAATGATAGTGCTACGGTTAAACATCAAGATGAAATGCAATGGGTCGTTGAAATAAGAAAAGCACTTGAAGAAAACCGCTTTCTATTATATCAGCAAGAAATTATCAGCACTGATACATTAACACACGATTGTCAGCATTTTGAAATTTTACTTAGAATGCAAGATAAGGCAAATAACATTATTCCTCCGGGAGCATTTTTACCCGCGGCAGAGCGTTATCACTTAATGTCTGATTTGGATCGTTGGGTTATTCGCTCGACCTTTGAATGGTTAGATAATAATCAAAACAGTCCTCAAAAAAAACAGCCCATCCGTTTTTGTTCAATTAATCTTTCTGGACAATCTATGGATGATGATGATCTTTATCAGTACATTATAGAACAACAAACCATCCATAATATTGATCCCGCCAATATTTGTTTTGAAGTCACAGAAAGTGCTGCGATTACACATCTTGATCAGGCCATACATTTTATTACAAAACTCAAAAAACAAGGATTTTTATTTGCTTTAGATGATTTTGGCACAGGAATGTCTTCTTTTGCTTATTTAAAAAATTTACCGATTGATTTTCTAAAAATTGATGGTAGTTTTGTAAAAAATATTATGGATGATTCAATCGATCATGCTATGGTAAAATCCATCAATGATATTGGTCATATTATGGGTCTCAAAACCATCGCTGAATATGTGGAAAATGAAGCCATTAAAGATCAATTGGTCACGATGAACATTGATTATTTACAAGGTTATCATATTGCACAACCCAAACCCTGTCTTTCACAACACTTATTTTAATAAAAACAGATGGCAAAAAATAACATTCATCAGTGGGATTCAAATTTTCTTAATCAATCCCTTCTTTTTTCAGATCTCAACGTCCTTTTAAAGGATAAAAATTGGCTCGACTGGCCAGGCTGTCAGAGGCTTATGAATTTATTAGATAAGCCTATTATTTTATCCAGCGGTATGATTTTAGATATGAAGCCTCAGAATAACACTTTACCCTTTCCTGACATGGGTTATGAAGAACGAGTGTATCAAAAAGGGATTATCAGTACTCGAGAAGAAAACTGGCATGATTTATTTAATGCCTTTATTTGGCGATTATTTCCCAAAACAAAGGTATTATTAAATCATCTACATATACAAGAATTAAAGCAACAGCCTAGTAAGAAAAGAACACCTGCTCGTGATGCAATTACTCATATAGATGAATCAGGCATTATTATTGCCAGTAGCGTACCGTCATTACTCACAGCACTTAAAAATCATCAATGGCAAGAGGTGTTTGTTCAATCCAGAGAACTCTGGTTTTCTTCACAGGAAAAGCCCGCAAAAATTGGGGCTTTTGTATTTGGGCATGGTATGTATGAAAAAGCCTTTAATCCTTTTATAGGCTTCACAGGAAAAGCATATTGTCTTCTCGTCGATCACACGTTTTATGCTCAAGATAAAATGACACAATATAAAATATTAGATCAGCTTTTATGTGATGATATTAAAAAAAATAAGACGCTCAGTGATTCTTGTCATCTCTCACCCCTACCAATATTAGGTGTTCCGGGTTGGTTCAATGACAATAAAAAAAGAGAATTTTACAATAATACACATTATTTTCGAGCCAAACGTATTTCATAAAGTAAAATACTTTATGTGTCTTTATTCATTCATTTTATCCATCATTTTTTGACCCGCTTCTTTGGCATTTTGCCCTGCTTCTTTCATTGTTTCTTTAGCTGTTTCTATACCTTCTTTAGCATGTTTGACGGCTCTTTTTCCCTGCACCAACATCGCCTGATTAACCGCTTGACTTAATACTTTACTATCAACCACTTTACCATTAATAATCATTTTATTAGGATGAGTATCATAAGCTGAACTAGGCGACTGAAAAGT
>JAGLFC010000092.1 GCA_023144715.1 Gammaproteobacteria bacterium
GCCTGACTCATTGATTTTGATCCCCAGATCTCTAAAATAGTTGATAAAAAAACAAATTGTAACATTAATTTTTTGTTTAAGTCATTTCATTTTCAGCTATACTGAAAAGAGAGATCTTAAAAATAATAGTATAAAGGATATTCTTATGAATCAAGAAAAAAACAATTTAGAAGACGGTACTGATCAATTAGTGGATGGCTATAATACACTGGTTGATAAACTGTCAGAATGGACTGAAAAAGCCGATGAAAACGCAGGTCCAATGATGATCAATGGTCTCAAAGAAAGTGAAGAATTTCTTATGGGTTTACAACGATGGTCTCAAGAAGAAATTGATCTCATATCACGCTATGTCAAACGTGATTTACAGGATGTCGCCAGAAAAATGGAGGATGAAAATAAAAAATTCCATGACTGGTTAGAGCTTGATATGAGCCTAATCGAAGAAAAATTATTGGCTGTATTTGCCAATATGGCCGATCAAACACGCCTAGAGTTAGAGCATTTAGAAGATATCGCCAATGAATGGCATACAGGAGAAGTCACTTCTATAGGCACTCTAGTCTGCAAAAAGTGCGGAAAAGAGTTACACTATCATAAAGCAGGACGTATTCCCCCCTGCCCCAGATGTAGCCATACTCACTTTAAACGCATAGGCGATGAAAGTTAAGTGTCTTTGTATATTGCTATCTGTATAGGATTTTTTTAATTATTACTAATAGGATTTTTTATGAATAACGTATTAAAAACATTATTAACAGGCATATTAGCCCTCAGTATTTCTAGCAGTTGGGCATGGGATGCCAATGCTGAACTCAAAAGCAATCAAACCATTGCTCATTTTTCTACCAAAGATGATTCACTGAATAGTTTCTTTGAACAAGCCTATGGTTATGCTGTATTTCCAACGATTGGTAAAGCAGGTTTTATTGTCGGTGGTGCGCATGGCGAAGGTGTCGTTTATGAAAAGTCTATTGTGACAGGCACCACTAAAATGAACCAAGTCAGTGTTGGTTGGCAAGCAGGTGCTGAAGCCTATAGCGAAATTATCTTTTTCCAAAATAAAGCGGCTTATGAAGATTTTATTAAGGGTAATTTTGAGGTAGGTGCTCAAATTTCAGCCGTTGTTGCTAAAAAGGGAGCGGCTGCACAAACCAAATACAGTAATGGAGTGGCTATTTTTACCGATTCTAAAGGTGGCTTAATGGCTGCTGTGAGTGTCAGTGGTCAGAAATTTTCTTATCAAGCAAAATAATACTCTTGGTTAGAATGTTTTAAAATAGCTCTGGGATATATTAATTTGAAATGAATATATCCCCGCTATTTCTTACCTTTCAACAAATACTGATCAGCATTTCTAATCTGTATACGATAATCAATATTCTCTGCCAGATGATTTTTTATCCAAGGAATTAATACATGAAAAAGATCAGGATGACGACCTAATAAAGGTAACGGTAATTTTATATAATGATTGTTATCATTAATAATAACCTTGTAAGCATTATCCGTTAAAGGCAGTGTCACAATTCTCATAGATAACCAATCAATAAGTTGACCTTTTTTTTGTACTCTACTTAAATAATCTAATAATAAGTTTAATTCATTACTCACATTAATACTCCAATACTCTTTTGACGGTCGATTCACAATATCAGAAAATTGAAAATTTAAGCCATTACTCATTGTAAAAGACATTTTATTATTGCGTTCAAATAACCATTCTGTTTCCACATCATCACTGGATAGTTGGCTATAACGAGATTCATTAGACGTATGAGAAAAATAGATCTGACAATCATATTGGCTACAAAATTGATCCACAATATTCGTTTCCATTTGCTTATCAGCACCTGAATTAGGCCCTGAGATAATAACAGCTGTATTTGAGATAATAATAAACAGTTGTTTTTGTGGACTCATAAAAAAATTAATGGGGTCACCTGAATCCATTAAATATAAATAACTATCAAGTTGATGAATATAAGCACGTGTTGCAGAACGCCAACGATAAATATCACGTTTCCTTTTGGGGGTTTTAGGAGGATCGCTGATTGATCGTTCCACTTCTTGTTGATAGCTATCAAACATTTCATATAATGCAATTTGAGTAAAATAATATTGTTTTTCTTTATCCGCTCGCTCAAGATGGAGAGCAAGTTGTACCAATTTAGAACGACTCAAATTAATTTCTGATGCACTTGAAACCTGATGTAAACAATATAAAACAAAAAAAATAATACTCAGTAATTGTTTAGAATACTGAGCGATCATGTTTCAAAAAAAGCCATCATTTCAGTTTCATCAACTATTTTAATATTCAATTCTTGTGCTTTTATTAATTTAGAACCTGCTTTATCACCTGCAATCACCAAGGTTGTTTTTTTTGATACACTGCCACTGACTTTTGCACCTAATTCAATAAGACGTGTTTTGGCATCATTGCGTTTAATATGTAACAAAGTCCCTGTTAGTACAATAATTTCACCTTCTAATGGTAATTCATCTAAAGTTTTATTGATGATCTCAGGCCAATGAATTCCTGACGATAATAAATTGTTTAATACCTGCTGATTATGAGACTGGGCAAAAAAAGTGTCTATATTATGGGCGGCAACAGGACCCACATCAGGCACTTCTAATAAGTCCTCTGCGTTTTTATGTTGAATACATTCTAATGTTTTATAAAAATTAGCCAAAGCTAACGCGGTTGCCTCACCCACTTCTCGTATACCTAAGGCATATAAAAAACGTGCCAGTGTAGTGGACTTACTTTTTTCAATGGATTGTATTAGATTGTCAGCCGATTTATCCGCCATGCGTTCCATCGCCACTAATTGTATGGAAGTGAGCTGAAATAAATCAGCAATGGTTTCTATAAAGCCACAATCAACTAATTGCTCAACTAATTTATCACCTAAACCATCAATATCCATTGCTTTACGTGATGCAAAATGTTTAATCGCTTCTTTACGTTGTGCTGGGCAAAATAAGCCTCCCGTACAACGTGATTTTGCCTCATTATTAACACGCTCTGCTAATGAATGACAGATAGGGCAATGAGTGGGCATCACATACGCTTGAGAGCTGTCTAAACGTTGCGATAAAATGGGTCTCACCACTTCAGGGATCACATCACCTGCTCGACGTACCACAACCGTATCACCTATCCGAATATCTTTGCGATCAATTTCTGTTTGGTTATGTAACGTGGCATTGGTGACAGTCACACCCCCAACAAACACCGCTTGTAAACGTGCCACAGGGGTTAATGCACCTGTACGCCCCACTTGTACTTCAATATCCAGTAATGGTGTGGTCACTTCTTCTGCTGGAAATTTATGAGCAATTGCCCAACGTGGTGCACGTGAGATAAAACCTGCTTGTTGTTGTTGGGCAATATCATCAACCTTATACACCACACCATCAATTTCATAAGGCAATGCCTCACGACGAGATAAAATAGACTGATAATAGTTAAGACATGCCTGCCAATTATCACACTTTTTGACTTCTGGGCTGACCGCAAAACCCCAAGTGTGTAATTGTTTTAAAATTTCACTATGACTCTGTGCTAAAGGCATCTTTTTATGTGCCTGATCAACCACACCTATTCCATAACAAAACATATCCAAAGGACGTGAGGCAACAATTTTAGAATCCAGTTGACGTAAGCTACCAGCGGCTGCATTTCTGGGATTTGCAAAGGTTTTTTCACCCTTATCTATTTGTCGTTGATTCAGTTGAGCAAACCCCTTTTTAGGCATAAATATTTCACCACGCACCTCTAATACCTTAGGATAATAGTCACCTGATAAATGCAAAGGAATAGATTGAATGGTACGCACATTTTGAGTGACATCTTCACCTGTTGTGCCATCACCACGAGTGGCTGCCTGAACCAGTAAACCTTGTTCATAACGTAAGCTAATGGCCAAGCCATCCAGTTTTGGCTCTGCAATCAGTACAAACTCTTTATGATTGAGTAAATCACTGATTCGACTGTAAAACTCTTTAATGTCATCATCACTAAAGGCATTGGATAATGATAACATAGGTATTTGATGAGCAATGCTCGTAAAACTATCAAGTATCTTTCCCCCAACCCTTTGGCTCGGTGAATCCAATGTCATTAATTCAGGATGCTGTTTTTCGAGTAATTCTAATTCACGAAAGAGCTTATCATACTCACTATCAGGCAGTTCAGGATCATCTAATACATAATAACGATGTGCATGATAATTTAAACGTTTATGTAATGTTTGAATCTGTTTATAAGGATCATGAGGCTCTTTATCTGACATGGTTATGGCATCTTTTGGTAAAATTAAAAATTTATCAAGTGTAAAACAATCGTTCAAACAATTGTTTTAGAATCAATTTGTGGCAATTTAAAACGTGTATCATAAGTGACATGAGTTAAATAAAGACCACCTGAAGGCGCTGTTTTCCCTCCTTTGGTACGATCTTTAGCCACTAAGACCTCTTCTATCCATTCAGGTTCCGCATCACCTGCTCCTATGGCAATCAGTACTCCAGCAATATTTCTAACCATGTGATGTAAAAAGGAATTGGCTTCAATATCAATATAAAAGTATTCACCTCTTTGCGATACATCCAGAAAATAAACATGTTTTATAGAACTTTGAGCCTGACATTTTACGGTACGAAAAGAATTAAAATCATGTTCACCCACTAAAACCTGAGCGGCGTATTGCATACGCTCCAAATTGAGTGGTCTTGAATCCCATGACACATGATGATTTAAAAAAGTGGGTCGCACAGGACGTGATAAAATAATATAACGATAACGACGGCGTTGAGCAGAAAAACGTGCATGAAAATCATCATTGACCGCATGAGCCCATAACACACTGACCGTTTGTTTGGTTAAATAACGATTTGCACCCAAGACCCATGAACGGGGGCTTCTTTTTGCATGGGTATCAAAATGAATGACTTGTTCAGTAGCATGTACACCAGTATCGGTACGCCCTGCTACCTGACATTTACTGATTGTTTCATTAGCAATTTTGCTTAATGCCACTTCTAAATCAGCCTGAACCGTCGGTAAATTACCCGCTTGTATTTGCCAGCCTGAAAAAGCAAAACCATCGTATTCAATACCCAATGCTATACGCATAATTTATAATCCACACGCTCATAAACACAAGCTATAAGGTTAAATAAAGAGAGAAACATAATAATAATGGAAAAAATAATTGTGTCACTGAAGGTGCTGATAAACAGGTAATCGTATACATTTTTCCAGATGTATTATTAGCTTCATTAAGAATGTCATGCAAAATTATACTTGAATGTTCTACCAGATGAAAAAAGGCTGTTTTTTTTTGTTTAAAACGATGAATCAAAGTAGTATCTGAGTCGATAATTTTAGGTGATTTTTTTTGATATTCCTGTTTATAACAAGACAGTCTAAGGGATAATTCTTCAATGTATTCCAACGTTAAAATAGCTCTTAACAACATCCTATCAATATTTAGATTAAAAAAATTTAAGGGTGAAAAAATCCATAATAATGCCGATAAAATGTCTTCTTTGCGGGTGGTTTTTATAAAAATATTCACTGCAAAAATAATGATAATAAGTACAGCAATACGGAGTAATCCTGTCATTGAACGTTCTGATAATGACATTAACAGACTAGCTATAGAATTTATATCCGTTGAACTGAGTTGAGGTGTATAAAAAAAATAGATAACAAAAATAGATAAAAAGAACCATTTTAAACGCAAAAGCATTTTTATAGCACTCAACCATAATTCTGAATGTTGTAAATAATAAGGTAATAAAAAAATCGTACTTAAAAGAAGAGTGAGCCAGCGACCCTGAGTCACAAAAACAGTGAGAATAATCAGGCTCACTATTTTTATAACGGGGTGCATCATGCCCACTAAAAGCACATTTTTTTAAGAAGGAGATTGATCCAGTAACGCTTGAGCTTCGGCTTTTTGCTCGCTATTACCTTCATCAATCACTTCTTTTAAAATACTGCTTGCTGAATCCATATCGCCCATATCCACATAAGCTCTAGCAAGATCAAACTTGGTGGCTACAGCATCTAATTCAGATGAATCATCCGATAAATCATCAAAATCAGTACCCACATCAAACATATCAAGATCATCATCAGAAGAAGCAGTATCCGTATCCAATTCAAAATCACTATTTAAATCATCAATGTCTAATTCAAGACCTGCTTCAAGATCATCAGCCTCATCTAAAGCAAGAGCATTTGCAAGTTTAAAATCATCATCTAACTCTAAACTGTCTTCAAG
>JAGLFC010000093.1 GCA_023144715.1 Gammaproteobacteria bacterium
TGTTTGATGGACAGCTTCGTAGGTTAATGTGCCTGAACGGGAAACCACTCCAACAGAACCCGGTAAATGAATATTTCCCGGCATAATGCCAATTTTACATTCTCCGGGCGTAATTAAACCGGGGCAGTTAGGACCAATCAAACGGACATCAGCAGGTAGACTGGCTTTTACTTTGAGCATATCCAAAACAGGAATGCCTTCACTGATACACGCAATCACTTTAATACCTGCATGACTGGCTTCTAAAATCGCATCTGCGGCAAAAGGAGCAGGCACATAGATCATAGTTGCTTCAGCCCCTGTCTCTTTAACGGCTTCTTTAACGGTATTAAAAACAGGTTTATCTAAATGAATTTGACCACCCTTACCGGGTGTGACTCCTCCGACAATATTGGTACCATAAGCAATGGCTTGTTCAGAATGAAACGTGCCTTGTTGTCCTGTAAAACCTTGACAGATGACTTTAGTATCTTTATTAATTAAGATAGACATTATGCGATGCCTCCTGTTTTTGCTGCTTCAACGACTGCCTGAGCAGCCTCCGTAAAATCACCCTTGGAGATAATTTCTAAACCACTTTGTTCTAATAATTCACGTCCTAATTCGGCATGAGTGCCTTCAAGACGAACGATTAAAGGAACATTGATGGAGACATCTTTCGCCGCAGCAATAATACCTTCTGCAATTAAATCACACCGTACAATACCACCAAAAATATTAATTAACACCGCTTTTACTTTTGTGTCTGATAATATCAGTTTCAGTGCTTCTGCCACTCTGTCCTTAGTCACACCACCACCGACATCTAAAAAGTTAGCAGGATCACCGCCATTATTTTTAATAATATCCATGGTTGCCATCGCTAAACCCGCCCCATTGACCATACAGCCAATATCACCGTCTAAAGGCACATAATTCAACTCAAATTCTTTGGCATGGTTTTCCTTGTCATCTTCTTGAGAACCATCATGAAAGGCTTGCATATCTTTATGGCGATACAGGGCATTATCATCTAAGGAAATTTTGGCATCTAATGCCATAATGACCTCATCTTCTGTGACCACCAGTGGATTAATCTCTACCTGAGAGGCATCTTTCTCCATAAAAAGTGTGTATATACCCTGCATGACCACACTCAAGCCTTTATGTTGAGCAGGTGGCATATTCATCCCAAAACCTGCTTCACGTACTTGATTTGGCATCAAGCCATTAATAGGATCAATCGCTAAAGTAATAATTTTTTCTGGGGTATTGGCAGCCACTTCTTCAATATTCATACCCCCTGCTTCTGACACCATAATGGTGACTCTTTGAGTGGCTCTATCGACCAAAGCCCCCATATAAAGTTCACGACTAATTGAGCTGGGTACTTCTATCATGAGTGTATTAATCGGCTGACCTACATCATCTGTTTGAAACGTCACCAGATTTGTGCCTAGCATTTTTTCGGCAAAAGCTTTTATTTCATCAATAGAGTGTGCCTTAATCACACCCCCTGCTTTACCACGACCCCCTGCATGAACTTGTGCTTTGACCATCCATTCATCACCTCCCAGTTCACTGACAGCTTGCTCGATTTCATCCATTGAGCGAATGGTTCGATTGGCAGGTACGGGGATACCATAGACAGAAAACACCTGTTTTGCCTGATATTCGTGTAAATTCATGGTTATATTACCCATTTTAGTTGAATTGAATTAATTTAAAATTGTTTAAGATCGCTATTCTAACTCAGTTTAGATGAATTGATAAGTCTGTTCTCTTATGTAACAAAAGAATTTCTCTATCTATTGCATATTCCCCTTTTTTTATTTTTTTAATCCTTTAGAATAGAATTCTTTATTTAAAATATTATTATGGCGGAGTAGTTTTGTGGGACGAATTTTATTAATTTTAGGTATTATCTTTCTTATTTGGATGGCGTATCGGTTTCTTAATGAGACTTGGTCTGAAAGAGTACGAGAAGTGGAAGAAAAAGCACGAAAAGAATCACAAAAGAGCAAGCCAATACAACAAGTCAAAGCCTGTGCCTATTGCAAAACACATATTCCAGAAGACGAAGGTATTTATGAACAAGGTTTATTTTTTTGCAGTTATCAACATCTGGATCACTATCTTGAACATAAATAAACATATATTTAATTTTTAGATTATTATGCTGACTGCTACTGAGTCTTCTCACAAGAAACAAGGTAAATTTTCCTTGTTTTTAAATAAATTTGAGCCTGATTTTAATCCACAACAAAAAGCTTGGCGACCCTTACATTTATTAAATTTATATCGCTTACTTATTTCAGGTATCTTTGCTAGTTTTTTATTTTTTAATATAACACTCAATCCCTTTGGTAGTACCTATCCTGAACTCTTTAAAATTGTGAGTCTGGCTTATTTTTCAGGTAGCCTTCTTATTGGTGTGACCATCCGTTGGCATTGGCCTGCACTTTGGCTACAAAATCATGTGCATATTATTTTTGATCTGGGTATTATTTTATTAATTATGCACGCCAGTGGCGGTGTAAAAAGTGGTGTTGGGCTTTTATTTATATTACCCATTGCTGCTATTAGTATCTTATCATTTGGTCGTTCATCACTGTTCTATGCTGCTTTAATTACTCTGGCATTATTTTTTGATCAAGGTTATTTGCACCTTATTCTTGATATATCTCCTGCCTATACACAAACAGGGCTTCTTGGTGCAACATTATTTATTACTGCTCTATTAAGTAATTATCTCGTCAATAAAAGTGAAGAAAGTATTGAAATTGCGAGTCAAAAAACGATTGATTTAGCCAATATGGAACAACTCACACAATTTATTATGCAACGTATGCAAACAGCCGTTATTGTAGTCGATTATTTAGGTAATATTAAATTAATGAATCATACTGCCAAAAATATTTTACAATTGACGGATAAAGAGTTAAATAAGCATAAAAGCCTGATGCACTCTTCAGCAGAGTTAGGGATAATGTTACAACAATGGCAAGCCAAAACACACCAAAAAACAGATGAATTAGTTTTAAAAAAAGGCACGCTTGAATTAGACATTAAATTTGCCGCTTTGGCGCACAGTCCCGAAAGTGGTACGGTTATTTTTCTGCAAGATAAAGCAAGAATCATACACGAAGCCCAGCAACTTAAACTGGCTTCTTTAGGGCGTTTATCCGCCAGTATTGCCCATGAAATACGCAATCCATTAACCGCTATTTGCCACTCAAGCCAATTGCTCAATGAGTCTGAATACATTGATAAAAGTGATAAACGCTTAACTGAAATTATTGAAACACATGCCATTAGAATTAATGAAATTATTACCACTGTATTAGAACTCAGCCGTCGTAAAACAACGACTCAAGAAATCGTCAATTTATCACAATGGATCAAGACATTTCTTAATGATAATATATCACTTGCACAACAGGATTGTATTACTTTAAACAGTGCTTCTGATGATATTAAGGTGTTATTTGATACGCAACATCTTTATCAAATTATTAATAATTTAGTACAAAATGCCTTATTTCACCGTGTAGAAATTGATCATGATTTACACAATATTATCATGACTATCGGTATGACACCTGATAATCATATTCCTTATTTACAAGTCATGAATTATGGTACTGTCATTCCAAAAATCAATAGAGATAAAATTTTTGAGCCTTTTTTTACAACAGAAGCCTCTGGTACTGGATTAGGCTTATATATTGCTCGAGAAATGACCAGTTGCAATGCTTCACAATTAAAATATATTGAGATTGACGAAGGTCCTTGCTTTCAACTTGATTTTTTAAATTCAACTTTTTTAAACTTAAAAGAATAAATAAATATGTCCCAGCATCTCGCCCTTATTGTTGATGATGAACCTGATATTTGTGAGCTACTTGAGCTTACCCTCAATCGTATGAATATTGACACCCTATCCGCGGGTGATTTAAAAACAGCCTATCAATTATTGAATACACATCACTTTTCAATTTGTTTAACGGATATGCGTCTCCCTGATGGCAATGGTATTGAATTGGTTAAAAAAATACAAACTCATGCCCATCATATCCCTATCGCAATGATCAGTGCGCATGGAAATATGGATACCGCTATTGAAGCCTTAAAAGCGGGGGCATTTGATTTTGTTTCAAAACCACTGGCACTTTCTGAATTGCGTAATCTTGTTCATTCTGCCATTAAGTTAGCGGATAAAAATAAAAGTGGCTCTGTTTCTACACACTCAATTGATCAAGATCAAAGTTCTAAAATAACAACCAAGAGATCATCACCTACTACAGCCTCTAAATTATTACTCGGCCGTTCACCTGCGATGCAAGCCACCAATAAAATGATTGATAAATTGGCAAAAAGCCAAGCCCCTGTTTATATTAGCGGTGAGTCAGGCACAGGTAAAGAACTGGCTGCCAAACAAATCCATCAATTCAGTTTGCGTTCCGATCATCCCTTCGTGCCTGTCAACTGTGGTGCTATTCCTTCTGAACTCATGGAAAGTGAATTTTTTGGTCATCTTAAAGGAAGTTTTACAGGTGCTAATAAAGATAAACAAGGTTTATTTAAAGC
>JAGLFC010000094.1 GCA_023144715.1 Gammaproteobacteria bacterium
AATAATGGGATGATTATAAAAAATAGCTTCATCACCAAAAAAAACATCACCTGATGCACCTTGACCATTTTTACCTCGAAGTGCAATATGAATGTTTAAATCGGCATCCAATAAACCACTATTACGATATAAAATATGGCTATCAATCACTGATGAAATAATTCCCCAAAATACTTCTTGTCCCTGATTATTTTTAATAAAAACAGGGATACGCCCAATAATTCCAATTCCCCCTTGCACTAATTTTATAGGACCAGAGAGTATCACCACTTGTTTTTTACGTGCCAATTCAATTAAGGCGTATTCTAATTCTTGTGTTCTATAATCTAAACCAATTGCTTTTTCATTCCCTTTTAGAGGATATACCATTTTAATAATCATATTAGGTGCTAAACCGATATTACGAATGGATCCATAACCACTGATTAATGGTTGGGTAATGTTTGCAAATTGTTGTTCTGTTAAATTGGGCATTAAGCCTATTACGCTCGGAAGTCCTTTTAATAAATGTATATTATTTAAAGTATGATTTTCTAAACGATTGCGAATGGTATTAAGTTGTTGTTGTATATGGCTTCTTTGTTCTGATATAAATTGTTTATTATTAGAGGATTCAATAAACCATAAAAAAAGAATGGACAGTAAAATAATGAGTACTATCAAAATATATAGAATTTTATTAGAAAAAATGAATTTATTCATTGATAAGGTGAGTTTTGATTGGAGTAAAAATACAATTATAGAGTAATCAACTAACGAAAAATAGTTCTTAATAAGCTGGAAAGAAAATAGGCGACTCCCGCGACAAGAATAATAGTGGCCCCAGCAGGTAAATCAGGTTCATAAGAAATAAATAAGCCTAAAGAGGTAAAGAGCATTCCTAATAATGAGGCTAATAACATCATGAGACCAATAGAATGAACATATTGTTTGGCGATGGCGGCAGGTAAGGTCAATAAGGCAATGACGAGAATCAATCCAACTACTTGAATTAATAAAACGACGGTAATGGCAACCAAACATAAGAGTAATAAATAAAAGAGATTAACATGAATGCCACGCACTGTTGCAAATTCAATATCAAAAGAGACTGCCACTAATTGCTTATAAAATAGAGTCATAAAAATAATAGTAATAATATCTAAAACAAACATGATAAACAGTTGTTCATCTGAAATAATAAGGATATTACCGAATAAAAAGGACATAAGATTGGTATTATAGCCATCCGATTTACTGATAAATAAAATACCAATTGCCATGCCAATAGCCCAGATAGCACCAATAGTGGTGTCTTCTTGATGCTTCCATTTTAGCTTGATGGTGCCGATAATTAAGGCGGCTAATAAGGCAGCAATTAAAGCACCTGCAAAAGGATTAAGATCAAAATAATAAGCAATACCCATACCACCTAAGACAGAATGAGCGATGCCACCCGCCATATAGCCAATACGATTGACGACTACAAAGCTACCTGTTAAGCCACAGCCAATACTTGCCAGTATGCCACCTAAGAAGGCATTTTGTAAAAATGCTTGTGACGATAAAGTTGTAAAAAATTCTAACATTCAGATTTTTCTCAAGCGGTGTAAATTTTAATGATGATGACTGTGTTGGACTTCACTGATGTGACCACCATATAAAGTGTGGATTGTATCACTCGTGACAGGTGTTGAATCATGGCAAACGAGTGTTTTATTTAAACAAAACACCTTATTAATATAGTCGGAGACAAAGCCAATATCATGAGAAATCACTAAAATTGTCATTCTTTTATTAATGGTTTTAAATAAATCAAAAATATCTTTTTCGGCACGCTGATCAATATTAGCGGTTGGCTCATCTAATAACATAATTTCTGGCTCTGTGGCTAATGCACGAGCGACTAAGACTCGTTGCATTTGCCCTCCTGAAAGTGATTGTATGGGGCGTTGAGCCAGTGGTGTAATTTCAGTTTCTTGCATGACCTTATCAACAATAATTTTATCTTGTTGATTATAAAAACCAAAACAAGCAGTCAATCCTAAACGTCCTTGCAAGACGGTATCTTTTACAGAGATTGGAAAATCACTACTAAAATTAGCATATTGAGGGACATAACCTATAATTTTACGTTGCTTTTTTAGAGCTTCGCCAAAGAGTGTGATAGTACCAGACTGAGGTTTATATAAGCCTAAAATCAATTTTAAAAGCGTTGTTTTACCACCACCATTAGGACCAATTAAACCTGCGAAGTCTCCTTGTTCAATGGTCATATTAATATTCTCAAGAATACTGAGCTTATCAAAAGAAAAATTAATATCACTGATGTGAATAGCACTATCAGACGTTGAGGTTTCTACCATTAAAAAAGAGCCTTATTAATGTTGTTGCCAATATCTCTCATATTATTCAAATAATCTAATGATAGGGGGTCAATTTGTAATAATTGAGCATCAACAGAGTCGGCAATGGTTTTGGCAATGACCTTATTAAATTGTTTTTCAACTAAAATATAGCGGACATTCTTGTCTTTAATATGTTGTAAAATATGGGAAATTTGTTTGGCTGAAGGTTCTTTGCCATCCACTTCTATAGCAATTTGTGTGAGTTTGTATGCTCTGGAAAAATAAGAAAATGCAGGGTGAAAGGTAATAAAATTGCGTTTATTCTTATCCTTAAACAGTGCTGACAATTCATGGTGTAAGGCACTAATATTGGCTTCTAATTGTTGAAATTGAGTCATAAAATAGCTTTTATGTTGCGGTGCTAAACGAATTAATTCATTTTTAATAATTTCAGCTTGGTTTATAATGAGTAGAGGAGAAAGCCAAGTGTGGGGATCAAATTTCTTGGAAGTTTTACTCTTATCTTGAGTATCAACGACTAATATAGACTGATTTAAAGAAGCAACACGATTAATCCATACCTTTTCAAATGGCATACCAATAGTAAAATAAACATCAGCAGTTGAATAGCGTGACATTGCTTTTGGAGAGGGTTCAAAAGTGGCAGGTGATTGCCCCGGTTTAACCATCACGGTGACATTGACATGTTCACCACCAATACTTTCTACTAAATATTGTTGCGGTAAAATAGAGACAAAGACTTCAAGTGCTTGACTATAAGCCTGACTGCTCAGGTTCATTAATACGAATACTAGTGTGATATTGAGAGTGTTTTTCATTATTGACTTTTATTGTTATTAAGAATAGTTTCCATTGGAGGCACTAATAATTGTGGATCAACACGGCGTTTAAATAAATTCATGCGCCAGTCAAGATGTGCACCTGTCACACGACCTGTTGCACCCACTTGAGCAATTAAATCCCCTTGTTTCACTCTATCACCTTTGTTGACTAATAATTTACTTAGATGCAAAAATGTTGAAGAGAGTCCATGTCCATGATCAAGGATAATAGTACCGCCTGAAAAGAACATATCTTTATGTGCTAAAGTGATAATTCCCGAAGCAGGGGCAACCACTTGTGTGCCAGTGGGAGCAGCAATATCAACGCCAAAATGAGGTCGTCTTGGTTTGCCATTGAGGACTCTTTGGCTACCATAAACACCACTGATAGGACCTATTGTGGGCCATATAAAAGTTTCTAAGTAAGCTGGACGTTCATCATCACGTTTTCTTGCTTGGGCAGCTTGAGAAGATTCTTTACGGATACGTGCCAGTACTTCTGGCTTTCTGGGTGATACTTTTGATTTTGGTAAACCATCAATACGTTGGATTTTATAATCTCGTTGACTAATATTGAATATTTTACTGTTACGAGTGCCATTAGGGGATTGAATGGTGAGTTTAATACTCAAAGGTTCATCACGATTAAAGCCAATAATAAAATCACCCTCGGGTGAGACTAAAATAGTTTGTTTGGCAAAAATAACCTGATTGCTTGGTGCTGTTTTACCAATAACCAAACCACCTTGAGTAAACTGACCTGTTAATGAGGTGTGTTTTCCTATTGATTGTACGGTGTCTATTGCATATAAATTAAAGGATAAAAAAGAAAATAATAAGACCAGAAAAGGGGGTGTTAATGGGTATTTCAAGAGAAGAGCCTGTATTATGAGATAAAAGGAAATTATATGAATATTTATAAGCAGTCAAAGAAGCAGTTAATATGTGTTAATGACTTCTTTGACTCTCATCGTTCTACAATTAAGGTGAATACCTAGGTCACAAAACGTCCTTCACGAAGTCGCTGTGCTTCCATAATCTCAATCTCATGTGCACCAGAATAGACCACGTCACTATTAGGCACAAAATCCAGTTCTTTATTAAGGCGTTCATAGGGAACACTATTAAGAATTGTTTTCATGGCATTCAAACGTGCCTGATGTTTATCATTAGAACGGATAATAGTCCAAGGTGCTGAAGAGGTATGTGTTTTTCTTAACATCTCATATTTCACTTTGGTAAAATCATCCCAACGTTCTTGAGCCTGTACATCGACCTCAGATAATTTCCATTGTCTAAGAGGATCGGTTTTGCGACGATTAAAGCGTTTATCTTGTTCTTCTTTCGTAACACTAAAATAGAGCTTAACTAAAATTGTGCCTTGTCTGACGATGTCTTTTTCAAAACCTGTCACACCTTTCATAAAGTTTTTATATTCTTCATCACTACAAAAACCAAATACAGGTTCGACCATAGAGCGATTATACCAGCTTCGGTCAAATAAAACGACTTCACCGCCACTGGGTAAGTGGTTAATATATTTTTGAAAAAACCACTGTGTTTTTTGTTCTTCTGTCGGTTTACCTAATGCCACAATGCGATAATGTTTTTCATTCATATAGCGAGTGACACGGCGAATAGTACCGCCCTTGCCTGAAGCATCTCGACCTTCAAATAAAATAACCATTCGTGTTTCAGTATCTTCAAGATACTTTTGCATTTGAATTAATTCAGCTTGATAAGGTTTTAAAGACTGTTCTTTTTTAAATTTTTTAACAGCTTTAGAATTGCCTTTTTTTAAGGTTTCATTATCTTTAATTAATTGTTCATTTTGTTCAATTAGCTCTTCTAATGTAAATGTATTGTCAGTCATTGATGGAAGCCTCCTAAAATAAATTAATTTAGTCAATGATAGCATATTGTTATTTATTTAACATTGACTTATATTAGCTTAAAATTAATGTATTGAGGTATTTTATGTCAGAATCATTGGTCAATCTTTTAGTTGATACAGAAACAGCCGAACAATTAAAGCAAGCATCAGAAAAATTTAAGTCTATTACATTAACAAAGCGTCAATTATGTGACTTAGAAATGCTGATTAATGGAGCGATGTCTCCCTTAACAGGCTATATGGATCAAAAAACCTATCGTTCAGTGATAGAAACAAATCGTTTACCCGATCAACAATTATGGCCGATGCCCATTATTTTGGATATTGATGCTCAAACAGCCTCAGATATAAAAATTGGTGATAAAATTGCCTTACGTGATACGGAAGGTTTTATGCCTGCGGTACTCACTGTATCAGACTGTTGGCAAGCGGATAAGCAAATAGAGGCAGATTCTATTTTTGGTACTTGTTCAGAGTTACATCCGGGTGTGGATTATTTAATGAATCACTGTCAATCACATTATATCG
>JAGLFC010000095.1 GCA_023144715.1 Gammaproteobacteria bacterium
GTTATGCCACGATCTTGAATAGTCCCTCGGTTCAAAGTGGTAAATTCTCGAATAACATTACGATCACCTATTTCTAACAGAGTATCTTCACCACGATATTTTTTATCTTGTGGTGCTTCACCAATAGAACCAAATTGATAAAATAGATTGTCTTTGCCAATAGAACAAGGACCATTAATGACAACATGAGAATGTATTTTATTACCTGTGTCAATTTTAACTTTTTGACCAATCACGCTATAAGGACCAATTTCAATATCATCGGCTAACTCAGCAGAAGGATCAATAATGGCTGTAGAGTGTATTTTATTATTTGATGAGGTATCGTAAGACATTTATTTTAAGAATCTCTTTCTGCACACATTAATTCTGCTGAAGCAATAATATGATCCTCAACACTTGCAACGGCTTTAAATTTCCACACACCACGCATCTTTTTAATCACTTCAACTTGAAGCATTAATTGTTCTCCTGGATAAACAGGTTTTTTAAAGCGTGCTTTATCAATACCGACGAGATAATACAATGATTCTCCATCAGGTTTTGTATCGGTTGATTTATAGGCTAAAATTCCAGTGGCTTGTGCCAATGCCTCAATAATCAAAACACCGGGTAAAATAGGTTTTTGTGGAAAATGTCCCGTAAATTGTGGTTCATTATAAGTCACATTTTTAATGGCTGATAATGATTGACCTGCTTCAAAGTCTATGACTTTATCCACTAATAAAAAGGGATAACGATGGGGTAAATATTCAAGAACATCATTAATGTCCATTGAATTTAATTGTTTTTCCATGGTATTTTTCTCTTGTAAAACAAGTATAATTATATTTTAAAATTGCTTATTTTGTTCTAAATTTTCTCTAATTTGGTTACACGTCGTGCTATTTTATCAAGTTGTTTAAAACGAACAAAGTTTTTATGCCAAAGCGATGATTCTTGCAAAGGTGTACCTGAAGAATAAATACCTGTTTTATGAATAGACTTCGTTACAAGAGAAGTAGCGGTAATATGCACACCATCGGCTATTGTTAAATGCCCAAGAATACCTGCACCACCACCAATAGCACAAGATTTTCCAATGGTTGAACTGCCTGCTATACCAACACAACCGGCTATAACAGTATTTTCTCCAATATGAACATTATGAGCCACCTGAATTTGATTATCTAATTTTACACCATCTTCAATAATCGTATTGTCTATTGCCCCTCGATCTATTGTCGTATTTGCACCAATTTCTACTCTATTACCAATAATCACACTGCCTAATTGAGGCACTTTAATCCATTTTCCCTGTTCATTGGCAATACCAAAACCATCACTACCAATCACTACACCAGAATGGATAATACACTCTGAACCAAGCGTCACCCCTGAATAAATAGAAACATTAGGATAAAGTGTTGTATCATCCCCAATTGTGACAGAGTCAGAAAGTACACAGCCAGCATGTATCGTCACATTATTGCCAATTTTACAACCCGATTCAATAGTAACATGATCGGCTATAATTGTATTATTTCCCATCATAACAGTATTTGAAATAATGGCTGTAGAAGCAATTTTACTCTGCTGTTTATTGGATTGAGTCAGCCAAGTGGCTATTTTTGCATACGCAAGATAAGGTTCGGGTGATAAAATAGTATTAGTAGGACAAACAGCTTGATCATCTGGGTGAAGAATAACAATAGAAGCCTTTGTCACCAATAAACACTGGTAATATTTTCTATTAGCAAAAAAACTTAATTCATTTTTTTGAGCTCGTTCAAGTGTAGCAATCGCAGAAATAGTCGTGAGTGGCTCACCACAAAACTCTGCACCAATACTATCCGCCAATTCTTTTAAATTGGCTTTTCGAGTAATACTAGACATAAATAATGATATTATTGACGAGAATATTGCTTTTTTAACTGGGTTAGAATTTTTTCTGTTATATCAATATTACTGCTTGCATAAATGACCCCATCACTCATAATTAAATCATATTTTTCTTTTTTTGCAATTATTTGAATGGATTCTAAAACAGATTTTTGTAACTTCACTAGCTCTTCATTTTGTCGAATACTCACATCTTCTTTAAAAGCTAATTTATCACGCTCAAGGTCTCGTTTTAATAACATAATTTTTCTTTGTAATTTATTGAGTTCATCACTCGACAAAACCACTGCATCTTTTTTTAATTTTTTTTCTTTTTTAATAATTTCTTGTTGTAATTTAACTAATGCTTTATCTCTTTTAGCAAATTCTTTTTGTAATTTATTCCGTGCAAATTCAGCTTGAGGCGCTTTTTTCAATAATTGTGCTTGATTGACAAAAGCAATCTTTTGTTCTGCATACGCACTTGTTATGAACAAAAATAATACGAGTAAAATAAATAAACGAGTATATAAAGTCATTGTATTCCTATTTTATATTAACTAAAAATAAATAATTATTTTTTATGATTTAAAATTGCTGCCCAAATGTAAATTGAAAGGTTTCTGTATCATCACCATCTTTATCATTTAAAGGGGCCGCAATACTCACTCTTAATAAACCAAAAGGACTCAACCATGCTCCAGCAATACCTGTTGTATAGCGTAAGTCACCAAAATCAAAATCACCTGCTTTTTTAAAGACATTACCCATATCAACAAAACCACTGAGACGATAAGCAGAAGAATCTTTTACAAAGGGTACCGGTAAAATAACCTCGGCATTTGCAATCACTTTTAACTGACCACCAATAGGATCATCTGTTGGTTCAAGGACAAAAGGAATGCGACCACCAATACTAGGAATACTATGTGCTTTATCATCTCTTGGACCCAATGTATTGGTTTTATAACCCCTGACATCATTCATGCCACCTGCATAATATTTTTCAAAAGGTGGGAAGCTATCACTGCCAATAGTATCTGCATAGCCTAAATTACCTTTTAGCAAGAGAGTTGTTTCTCTGCCTAAAGGGAAAAAACGTTGTTGCATATAATTAAGATGATAAAATTGAATATCACTGCCGGGCAATGCTAAATCACCTGATAAACTTTGATAAGCACCGCGTGTTGGGAATATCATTTTATCACGGCTATCATGTGACCAATTGGCTGAAAACCTTATCGTATCAAAATCATCACCTTCTTTTGCTACAAATTCAAGAATATCATAGGATGTTTCATACAAATTATCAGGTAAATCAATATGTGTTTTTTCATAATCTAAAGAAAATCCAATACGATCAAATTCATTAATAGGCACACCAAAACCAATCCCTATAGTGGCATTATCTGTCGCATAATCCGATAAATTTTCTTCATCTAAATCAGTTTCACGCCATGATGCACGCAAGGTTCGACTAATACCGTCATCTGTAAAATAAGGATCAGTCACACTAAAACTATACAAAGTATTAGCATCACTCGTATTAGCGGCAATTGCATAACGATTGCCTGTTCCTAAAAAGTTATTTTGTGCCACACTAAAGTTTAAAATAACACCTTCTGATTGAGAAAAACCTAAACCAGCATTAATACTACCTGTTGATTGCTCTTCAACACTATAGACCACATCCACTAAATCAGAAGTACCTGCGACAGAGGGTGTTTCTACATTGACTTGTTTAAAAAAGCCCAATTGTTTTAAGCGTGATTTTGAACGTTCTACATCCACTGTTGAAATCCAAGAATTTTCAAATTGGCGTAATTCACGACGAATAACACTATCTTCTGTATGAGTATTACCTATTACATTCACACGACGTACATAAACACGATCACCTGGGTCAACAAAGAAAGTTAATACAACTTCTTTGGTATCTTCATCAACCTGTGGAATAGGGTTTACATTAGCAAAGGCATAACCTGCTTCTCCTAATAGATTAACAATAGACTCACTCGTATTAGTAATATGTTTACGAGAAAAAAATTGACCTTTTTGAATTTCTACTACAGGAAAAATCTTGGTAGGCTCAATAATTAACTCACCTGCTAATTTTACTTCTTTAACCGTATATTTTTGACCTTCAGAAATATTAATGGTGATATAAATATGTTTTTTATCAGGCGTGATTGCGACTTGAGTGGATTCTATTTTAAAATTAATATAGCCACGATCCATATAATACGAGCGTAATGTTTCTAAATCACCTGCCAATTTTTGTTTAGAGTATTGATCAGTTTTGGTATAAAAAGAAAATAGGGTTGGAGTGGTTAATTCCATTTCATCTAATAATTCATCTGTTTCAAAGGTTTTATTACCCACGATATTAATTTGACGAATTAGGGTAACACGTCCTTCGGATACATCAATATTAATACCCACTCGATTGCGTTCTAAAGGTGTTATTGACGTTTCAATTCTAACCGCATATTTACCACGAGCATAATATTGCCTTTTAAGTTCTTCAACCACACGAATTAAAATAGCTTTATCATAAACACGCCCTTCAGAAAAGCCAATTTGTTTTAACGCTTTTTTGAGTTCTTCAGATTCTAAATCTTTATTACCTTCAAATTTAATTTCTGCAATAGCGGGGCGTTCTAATACAAATACTATGAGTGAATTACCTTTACGTTCTAAACGTACATCTTTAAAAAATCCTGTTTTATAAAGTGCACGAATTGCCTTTGATATAGAGCGATTATCCAGTGTATCACCGACTTTAAGTGGTAAATAATTAAACACTGTACCTGCTGAAATTCTTTGCAGACCTTCTACCACAATATTATCAATAATAAAGTCCTCAACTGCCCATGCTGTTTGCACAGAAAATATTGAACTTATTAAAAAAGCGAAAGATATAATAGTACATCTCATTGAGTGACTTCCAGTTAAGATATTAATTTAAAATTCTTGTAAAATCATTATATAAAGCAATACTCATCAGCATAAGTAATAGTATCATACCAATTTTCAGACCGATTTCTTGCACCGCATCTGACACAGGTGAACCCTTCAATATTTCAATACAATAAAAGAGCAAATGCCCTCCATCTAGCATTGGAATAGGCAATAGATTGATGACTCCTAAACTTAAACTCACAATTGCAAGAAAGCGTAAAAATCGTTCAATCCCCATTTGAACGGATTGCCCTGCGACTTCTGCTATCGTAATCGGTCCACTGATATTCTTTATTGATGCCTCACCCGTGACTATTCTACCTAACATTTTCAATGTTAGCACTGATAAATCCCAAGTTTTTTCAATTCCTTTATAAAAAGCAGTAAAGAAACCATATTGGTGCATAGCAAACATAGAGTCTGGTAAGGGAGTGACGGACTGAGGACGTACACCAATACGCCCAATTATTTGACCCTCTTTTTTAGCGGAACCAATGGTTATTGGTAATTGGAGAGTATTTCCATCTCTAAGTACTTCAATCAGCACCTTTTCCTTGGGCTTATCAATGACTGCAAGGACTAAATCTCGCCAATGATTAATGGCTTGACCCTCAATAGCAATAATGCGATCACCACTTTGAATACCTGCTAATGATGCGGGTGAATCTGTGGTTACTTCACTAATAATCACCTTTTCAATAGGTAATTGCACACTCAAACCTAATATTTTTTGTAATTGTGAAGGTTCGATACTTTGTTTTAATTGATCAAAGGAAAAAATAACCTGACGTTGATCGGCTAATTGCACTGTAGCCGCTTTATGTTCAATAAATGATCCCAATAATTCTTCATAAACGGCATTTAAAGTGGGTGTATCATCATTATTCACAGAAACAATTTTATCACCACTACGCAAACCTGATTGCCATGCCATTGAATCAGTCGCTAATGTACCCATAATAGGTTTTACACCCTGAATACCCATCATAAATATTAGCCAGAAAGCAAAAATAGCAAAAACAAAATTAACAAAAGGCCCTGCAAACACAATCGCAAAGCGTTTGTAAACAGATTGTCGATTAAAGGCTCTATGTAATTCATTTTCTGCTACATCCCCTTCACGTTCATCCAACATTTTGACATAGCCACCTAAGGGAATGGCTGCTAATACAAATTCAGTATTATCTTTTTTACCACGGAATTTAAGCAATGGTGTACCAAAACCAATTGAAAAACGTAATACTTTTACCCCCAATTGACGCGCCACCCAAAAATGACCATACTCATGAATCGCCACTAATAATGCAATAGTAAAAATAAAAGCGGGTATAATAATCAGTAAATTATCCATAATATGTTATATTTTATCTCTATGAATGCACAGCGTTTTAGCAATTTGTCTGGCTTCTGTATCAGCAGAGAGTATCAATGCTAATGAATCTGCTGATACCGCTTTGAGCTGGCTCATGGTGTGTTTCACAATATCAGGAATTTGTGTAAAGGCAATCTCTTCTTGTAAAAATGCCTCAACGGCTATTTCATTAGCCGCATTTAAAATAGCAGGGGCTGTACCGCCCATACGTAAGGCATCATACGCTAATTGCAAACAAATAAAACGTTCAAAATCTGGTTTTTGAAAACTCAATTGTGCAATCTCAAAAATATTCAATTGTGCGACACCAGAATCCATGCGTTCTGGCCATGCCATTGCATGAGCAATAGGCGTACGCATATCAGGATTACCTAACTGAGCTAAGACCGAACCATCATTATAAGACACCATTGAATGAATAATACTTTGTGGATGAATCACCACTTGAATATCATCTGCACTGGCAGAAAAAAGCCAACTGGCTTCAATGACTTCCAGACCTTTATTCATCATAGTCGCCGAATCCACAGAAATTTTTCGTCCCATTTCCCAGGTAGGATGGTTGCATGCCTGATCAGGGGTCATATTATCTAAATCAGCCAACGCCTTATTTAAAAAAGGGCCACCAGAAGCGGTTAACAGTATTTTTTCAATACCAAAATCATTCAAAGTTTTCGCTTTAATTGTATTAAATTGCTCTGGCATGGATTGAAATATAGCATTATGTTCACTGTCTATGGGTAACAGTGTGGCACCATTATCTTTAACCGCCTGCATAAATAATGCACCCGACATCACTAATGATTCTTTATTCGCCAATAAAATACGTTTACCACTTTTGGCAGCTGCCAAAGAAGAGCTTAAACCCGCCGCTCCCACAATAGCTGCCATGACATAATCTACCTGCTCATCAGAGGCAACCTGATCAAGCGCATCACAACCTGATAATACCTGAATCGAAGTAGTTTTGGGATTATCTTTTAAACGTTGTTGTAATTCATCGGCACTGGATTGATTCACCATGACAGCAATTTTAGGAGAAAATTGTACACATTGTTCATAAAGACGTTGAACATTAGAGTGAGCGGTTAAGGCAAATGCACAAAAACGCTCGGACTGCCGAGCAATAACATCCAAAGTACTGCTACCCACAGAACCTGTCGCGCCTAAAATTGCAACATTAATCATTTGTTGACCTACTGAATGCGTAATATTTAATGAATGACATACAACCATGAAAGTGTGATAAAAAATATCGGTGCCGCCGCAGTAACACTATCAATCCTATCTAATATACCACCATGACCGGGCAATAAATGACCACTGTCTTTAAGCTTTGCTTGTCGTTTAAATAAACTTTCCAGTAAATCGCCCATTACAGAAAAAAGCACAGTGAGTGTGGTAATACTGATGATATAAACATAATCTTTCATGCTCCCACCACTCCATAAAGTAAATAGACTCACGATAACAATGGCTAATAGTAAACCACCCAATACCCCTTCTATTGTTTTTCCCGGACTAATTTGAGGGGCAAGCTTATTTTTGCCAAAACGTTTACCCGAAAAATAAGCACCTGTATCGGCAATCCAAACCAACATCATGACAGATAAGACTAAATAAGGCCCTGTTATGGTTGTTTGTGCAAAAGTGAATGTATCAATAGCCTGTAAAGAAATCAAGGCATACCAAGTCAGTGTTAATAAAAAGAGACCTATAATGGCAATGAGTAAATTAGCCTGATAAAAAAGTTTGAAATAATTAGGAAAGCCTATTAATAATATAATGGCAAACAACCAAAAACCTGTGGCTATATTATTCATAATGCTGACAGAAAGAGCAAAATTCATTAACCAGAGAGAGAAAATAGTAATAGCAACAATCAAGACATACGCCATTTTTGCTAAAACAGAGGGGAATTTAGCAAAGCCTGCCCATTCATAAGCACCGAGTAAAATAATAAAGCCTACAAATACTGCAAAGGTAGATTCAGATAAAAATAATATTGCTGAAACAGCCAAAGGAAATAATACTAAAGCCGTCATGACTCTTAATTTTAACATGGTTATAGGATTCTTTTTTTTAATTACTGCTTGCTGAGTTGATCACCTGTGCGACCAAACCGTCTTTGTCTGGAAGAAAAAGACTCTATTGCTTCCAAAAATATTTTTTTATTAAAATCTGGCCATAACACATCGGTAAAATAAAATTCACAATAAGCCAGTTGCCATAGAACAAAATTGCTAATACGTTTTTCACCACCTGTGCGAATAAAAAGGTCGGGTTCAGGTTGATCTTTTAAAGACAAATATTGTTCAATGGTATTTTCATTAATTTCTTCGGGTAATAAGGTACCCTGCTGAACATTTTTTGCAATTTTTTGAGTGGCCTGTGTAATGTCCCAACGACCGCCATAATTGGCGGCAACATTGAGAATTAAGCCTGTATTATTGTGTGTTAATGCAATAGCTTCTGAGATGAGTTGATTAATTTTATCTGAAAAGGCTGATAGATCGCCTACCACACGAAGCTGAATATTATTCTCATTCAACTTTTTAATTTCTCGCGTTAAGGCCGTTGCAAATAATCCCATGAGCAGATTGACTTCTTTTTCAGGTCTGCGCCAATTTTCACTACTAAAGGCAAAAATAGTCAATGCTTGTATATTTTGTTCCACCGATGCACTGACTATTTTTCGTAATGAGCTTAAACCTGCTTTATGACCTGCGAAACGAGGCATAAAACGTTTTTTTGCCCATCGTCCATTACCATCCATAATAATACAAACGTGTTTTAAAGCATTTCCTTTGACACTCGTCGGGTTATCCGCTGGCATTTAGATTTCCATTAAATCTTTTTCTTTAATTGCTAACAGATCATCCACTTCTTTAACATGGCTATCTGTGAGCTTTTGTACCAACTCTTGACCATGACGTTCATCATCTTCTGAAATTTCTTTTTCTTTTTCTAATTCTTTTAATGAACCATTAGCATCTCGGCGGATATTACGAATCGCCACTTTAGCGGCTTCACCTTCATTGCGAACTACTTTAATGAGATTTTTACGAGTTTCTTCTGTCAGTGCGGGTAATGGAATACGAATTAACTCGCCACTTGTGGCTGGATTGAGTCCGAGATCAGAAGTCAAAATAGCTTTTTCGACCACGGGAGTCATTTGTTTTTCCCATACTTGAACCGATAAGGTTCTTGCATCAAGAATAGAAATATTAGCGACTTGATTTAAGGGCGTTGGATTACCATAATAGTCAACACTGATACTATCAAGCAAGCTTGTATGAGCACGACCTGTTCTGACTTTTATTAAATCTTGTTTGAGTGAGTCAATTGTTTTTCCCATACGGGTATTAGCATCACTTTTAATTTCATTGATCATAATTAATATCCTAACAATAAATACTGAATCGTTTCTTATTGAACGAGCGTACCTTCCTGCTCACCCTTGAGTACTTTATCAAGTGCACCTGACTTGCCCATATTATAGACTCGAATAGGCATTTTATGTTCACGACATAAGACAATAGCGGTTGCGTCCATCACGTTTAATTGCTTTTCTAGTACTTCATCATACGTCAAATTATGATATAAAGTAGCACTCGGATCTTTAATGGGATCAGCAGAATAAACACCATCAACTTTAGTGGCTTTAATCACCACATCAGCTTCTATTTCAATCCCTCGTAAACTTGCGGCTGAATCCGTGGTAAAAAATGGATTACCTGTCCCTGCTGCAAAAATAGTCACACGTCCTTTTTCTAAATGACGGATGGCCTTACGACAGACATAGTCTTCACATACTTGATGAATGGGCAAAGCAGACATCACTCGTGCAACAACATCGGATTTTTCTAAAGCATCCTGCAATGCTAAACAATTAATAACAGTGGCTAACATGCCCATGTGATCACCTGCCACTCTATTCATGCCAGAGGCTGCCAATCCCACACCACGGAAGATATTACCACCACCGATCACGATACCCACTTGGATACCCTGATCAATAAGAGTTTTTACTTGAGCAGAAATAGAAGTCAACACCTGTGGGTCAATACCAAAGTTTTGTTCTCCCATCAAAGCTTCACCACTCAACTTTAATAAGATTCTTTTATATTTTACACTCACAAGACTTCTCCTATTTTCTATATTGTATTAATATCATACCATGTTAGCATTATTTAAGTACTAGCCACCAATTTGAGCCATTACTTCTGCTGCAAAATCTTCAGATTTTTTCTCCATACCTTCACCCACTTCAATACGAGTAAAGCTTGTAATACTTGCACCTGCATTGCTTATCAGCTTTTCAACAGTAATATCAGGATCTTTTACAAAAGCTTGGCCGACTAAGGTATTGTCTTTAATAAAACGCTTGATCTTACCTTCAACAATTTTTTCAATAATATTGTCTGGCTTACCGCTATTAGCCGCTTCTGCTGCTGCAATTTCTTTTTCTTTCGCTAATTCCGTTGCATCAAGAGAAGACTCATCAAGACCTTTAGGATTACTCGCTGCAACATGCATGGCTACATCTTTCATCAGATCAGCATCAGCCCCTTGCATATCGACCACAACCCCTATTTTTGTGCCATGTAGATAAGAACCTAATTGCCCTTCTGTTGCAAAAGTAATAAAACGACGTACTGACATATTTTCGCCAATTTTAGCAATCATCGTTTTTAGGACAGTATTAATATCTTCTGAACCTTCTTGTAAAGGCATCGCTAATAATGCTTCTACATCAGCAGGATCATCACTTAAAATACGTTTTGCAACCGCACTTGCAAAATCACCAAACTCATCACCCATGGCAACAAAATCAGTTTCGCAGTTAACTTCTAGCATCACACCTTTTTTGCCATCATCACTGAATTCAACAACCACTTTACCTTCGGTTGCAATACGACCTGATTTTTTATCCGCTTTGGCTAAACCTGTCTTACGCATCAATTCAATTGCTGCTTCAATATCACCATCGGTTTCGACCAATGACTTTTTGCATTCCATCATGCCCGCACCTGTGCGATCACGTAATTCTTTTACTAAACTGGCGGTAATTGCCATTTTTAAATCCTCATATCATTCACATCGGACATTATTTGAGCAGTCAATAATCATTGACGGTACTCAAATAAATCACCGTGAATTTTAATAGCTGTGTTTAATAGATGGTTAAGATTCAGTGGTTTCAGCAGGCTTGTCTGCTGCGTTATCAGCCACTTCAACAAACTCATCAGGTGTTGCAACAGGCTGAGAACTCGCTGCTTTAGCATCTAATACTGATTCAGCCGCTGTTTCAACATATAAGGTAATGGCACGAATCGCATCATCATTACCTGGAATAATATAATCTACGCCATCTGCTCTATTATTGGTATCAACCACACCAATGACTGGAATACCCAGTTTATTGGCTTCTAATACTGCAATTTTTTCATAGCCCACATCAACAATAAAAACGGCTGAAGGTAATGAACCCATATCTTTAATACCACCAAGACTTTTTTCTAATTTTTCCATTTCACGGGAATTCATTAGAACTTCTTTTTTGGTCAGTGTATCAAAAGTACCATCTGTTGATGCTTTTTCTAGGTATTTAAGACGTTTAATAGATTGTTTAACAGTTTTGAAATTCGTTAACATACCACCCAACCAACGATGGTTGACATAAGGCATACCACAACGAAGTGCTTGTTCTTTAATGGTTTTACCCGCTGCACGTTTAGTACCTACGAATAAAACTTTACCACGTTTAGCAACAATCTGACCGACAAAGTTCATCGCATCATTGAACATAGGTAGAGTGCTTTCTAAATTGATAATATGAATCTTGTTACGATCACCAAAGATATACTGACCCATTTTTGGGTTCCAATAACGGGTCTGGTGACCAAAATGAACGCCTGCTTCAAGCATTTGACGCATTGTGACTTTTGCCATAATATAAATTTCCTTAATATAAGGGTTAGATCTTACTCGTATCCCATAAGCCAACCTGATTATTCATTTTATTTTTTAAAAAAATAAAGAGTCAAGCACCCAGAGTTATGTGTCGATACAAGCTCGGATTAATAAAAATGCCTTATTTTAGTCACTTCTTTTTTGTCACGTAAAACAAGGCGTGCGTATTATTCCATAAAACAAAATAAACAACAATCGTTGTTTATTTATTTTATGATTGACAACTCAAAAATAGAAAAAGTAATATGAGCCTCTTTCCAATTTTTTAACAATAATACGCCATATTATTAAAGTTTAAATAACGATAAATATCCGCTTTATCTTTCTCTAATACCTGTACTGCTTGCTGATACTCTTCTGGAGTGGGTAATTTACCTAAGGTTGATACCACCGCAGACAGTTCTGCTGAGGCCAAAAAGACTTTGGCATCTTTACCCAAACGATTAGGGAAGTTTCGTGTTGAAGTAGAAATCACATTCGATTCATCCGCAACACGTGCTTGATTCCCCATACACAGCGAACAACCGGGTAATTCTGTTCTCGCCCCTGCACGACCATAGATACTAAAGACACCTTCTTCAATCAATTCTTTTTCATCCATCTTAGTCGGTGGTGCAATCCATAAACGTGTTGGAATCGCTCCGCCTTTATTATCAAGATGATCTTCTAAGATTTTTGCGGTGGCTCTATAATGACCAATATTAGTCATACACGATCCAATAAAGACCTCTTCGACACGTTGTCCTGCTAAGTCAGATAATAGCTTCACATCATCAGGATCATTGGGACAGGCAAGGATAGGCTCTTTAATCGTATCTAAATCAATGTCAATAATATCCGCATATTCAGCATCGGCATCAGGTTCTAATAACTGAGGATTATCCAACCATGACTGCATGGCATCAATACGACGTTGCAAGGTATTACTATCCTGATAGCCTTCACGAATCATCCAACTTAATAAGGTAATATTAGAGGTCAGATATTCAATGACAGATTCTTTATTCAAACGTACCGAACAACCATTAGCAGAACGCTCTGCTGAAGAATCGGCTAATTCAAAGGCTTGTTCCACTTTTAAATCAGGCAAGCCTTCAATTTCTAAGATACGACCATTAAAGACATTGATTTTACCTGCTTTATCCACCGTGAGTTTACCGTCTTGGATGGCTTGCCAAGGAATCGCATTGACTAAATCACGTAAGGTAATGCCCGGTTGTAGTGACCCTTTAAAGCGTACTAATACAGATTCCGACATATCCAGTGGCATGACACCCATCGCGGCGGCAAATGCAACCAGTCCCGAACCTGCTGGAAAAGAAATGCCTAATGGAAAACGAGTGTGAGAATCTCCCCCTGTACCGACTTGATCGGGCAATAACATACGATTGAGCCACGAGTGAATAATACCATCCCCCGGACGTAAAGAAACCCCGCCACGTTGAGTCATAAAGGTGGGTAAATTTGCCTGTAATTTCACATCAATTGGCTTGGGGTAAGCCGCAGTATGACAAAAACTTTGCATCACTAAATCGGAGGCAAAGCCCATACACGCCAATTCTTTTAATTCATCACGGGTCATGGCACCTGTGGTATCTTGTGAACCCACAGTAGAAATACGAGGTTCACAATACGTACCGGGGCGAATGCCTTCTACTCCACATGCCTTACCCACCATTTTTTGTGCGAGTGTATAACCCTTATCGGATGCTTGAGCAGGCTGAGGACGAATAAAGACATCACTGGCTTCTAAGCCTAATGCTTCACGAGTTTTATCGGTTAAACCACGACCAATAATCAGTGGAATACGACCACCTGCTTGTACTTCATCCGCTAAGGTATCAGGGCTAAGAGTAAAGCTTGAAATCACCTTGCCTTGTTCATCACAAATTTCACCTTGATACGGCTTAATCGTAATAACATCCCCTGTTTTCATTGTTGAAACATCACATTCAATCGGCAAAGCCCCTGAATCTTCAGCCGTATTATAAAAAATAGGAGCGATTTTACCGCCTAAGACCACACCCCCTTGACGTTTATTTGGCACATGAGGAATATCATCACCCATTGTCCAAAGGACAGAATTAATCGCGGATTTACGTGATGATCCAGTACCCACCACATCACCTACATAAGCAATTGGATGCCCTTTTTTCTTGAGTGCTTCAATGGTGGTCAAAGCATCAGGCATTTTGGTGATCAGCATGGATTGTGCGTGTAAGGGAATATCTGGGCGTGACCATGCTTCAGTAGCAGGTGATAAATCATCGGTATTGGTTTCGCCCTCTACTTTTAAGATACTGACAGTAATCGTTTCAGGCAATTTCTCACGCTGAGTAAACCAGTCACCTGCCGCCCAAGAATCGACCACTTGTTTGGCAAATTCATTATCTTTTGCCTTGGACATAACATCATGCCAAGCATCAGCCACTAACAGCGAAGAAGACAACGCCTTGACCGCAATAGGAGCCAGTGCCTTATCATCCAATAACGCCACTAAGGGCTGAATATTAAAACCACCCCCCATTGTACCCAGTAGTGCCACTGCTTTTTCAGCATCAATCAGCGAACAATTTTGCTGATTATTTGCCAGAGCCGTTAAAAAATCCGCTTTTACTTTTGCCGCATCATCCACACCCGGCGGCACTCGATGAATCAATAATTCCAAGAGAAGTGCTTCTTCACCCAAAGGAGGCTGTCGCAGTAAAGCCACTAATGCTGTGGTTTGTTGTGCATCCAATGGTAAGGGCGGTAAATTTTGTTCAGTACGTTGTGCAACATGAATTTTATATTCGTTTAACATAGGCTTCTCTTAAAATGATACATTAATGATAATGCTATAAACTAACTATTAACGAGGTATTTTAGCATTTTCTTTCCCAGAGAGAGACCATCCGTTATAATTAGTGCAATATTCTTACATACAAAATGGGGTTGTTCACAATGGATTTAAATAGTTTAAGTGCAGTTTCACCAATTGATGGTCGTTATGGTAGTAAAACAGCCGATCTTCGACCTATCTTTAGTGAATTTGGCTTAATACATCATCGTGTTTTAGTGGAAGTTCGTTGGCTACAGATGCTTGCTGCCAATAGCAAAATAAAAGAAGTGCCTGAATTATCAGAACCTGCTCAAAGCTTACTCGATAGTATTGTGGATAATTTTTCGGTAGACGATGCTGAACAAATTAAAACCATCGAACGTACCACCAACCATGATGTTAAAGCCGTCGAATATTTTCTAAAAGACAAGATTAAAGAGAACGAAGAACTCATGGCGATTAATGAATTTATTCATTTTGCCTGTACCTCTGAAGATATTAATAATCTCTCTCATGCTCTGATGTTGAATACGGCACGCAGTAATATTATCATGCCTCAATTACGCGCTGTGATTGATGCCATTACTGAATTAGCACATGAATTAGCCGATACACCGATGCTTTGCCGTACTCATGGACAGCCTGCTTCCCCATCAACAATGGGTAAAGAAATGGCCAATACTGCCTATCGTCTGGAACGTCAGTTTAAGCAATTTACCGCGGTACAAATCATGGGTAAAATTAATGGTGCTGTGGGTAATTATAATGCTCACATCAGCGCTTACCCTGAACTTGACTGGGCAGATATTGCTCAAAACTTTGTCGAAAGTCTGGGTATTGAGTTTAATCCTTACACCATTCAAATTGAACCGCATGATTATATCGCTGAATACTTTGATACTCTGGCACGTTTTAATACCATTTTAATTGATTTTGACCGTGATATTTGGAGCTATATTTCTCTGGGTTATTTCAAGCAAAAAACCATTGCAGGTGAAGTAGGATCATCGACCATGCCCCATAAGGTGAACCCCATTGATTTTGAAAACTCTGAAGGTAATTTAGGTATTGCCAACGCCTTATTGCATCATTTAAGCAGTAAATTACCCATTTCTCGTTGGCAACGTGATTTAACCGATTCAACGGTATTAAGAAATTTGGGTGTGGGTATCGCTCATTCGACTATTGCTTATTCTTCTACCTTGCGGGGTATTAGCAAATTGAACATCAATCAAGAAGCACTGGCTAAAGACTTAGATAATACATGGGAAGTCCTTGCTGAACCTATTCAAACGGTTATGCGTCGCTATGGTATCGAAAAACCTTATGAGAAGTTAAAAGAGTTGACTCGTGGTCAGTCCATTACAGCAGAAACGTTAAAGGAGTTTGTGGATACCTTAGAGATACCAGAATCTGCTAAACAAGAATTAAAGCAATTAACCCCTGCTCGCTATATTGGTAATGCGGTTGAACAGGCTAAGAATATTTAACACACATTCAACAGTCAACTACCCACTGAGCTAAAG
>JAGLFC010000096.1 GCA_023144715.1 Gammaproteobacteria bacterium
CGTAGTAGAGCAAAACCTCTAACGATAATCTGTTAGAGTTAAAATCTCTACTGAGACTCATCACCTATTACGATATTGCTACCGCTATCTCGAACCTCACAATCCAAGCCCCTGAGTCTTTAGCTCAGTGGGTAGTTGACTAAATAGATTATTTTGATACTGAATTCACATTTGTTTCTGAACGTTCTGGATTAATAGTATTTTTACCATTACCCAAAATATCCACAGTTTTTGTTACGACCATATCTGAGGTCACATTGAGAGCTGTTCTTGCCATATCAAGAATACGATCTACGGCAACAATTAATGCAAGATATTCAACAGATAAGCCTACTTGATTTAAAATAACCACCATCATAACCAGTGAGGCACTGGGTAATGCTGCGACTCCAACACTTAATGCGACGACGGTCACTCCTAACAATATTTGGTCACCAAAGTTTAACACTACACCCGATAAATTAGCAATATACATGACGGCTATCGTTAAATAAGCGGCGGTACCATCCATAGAAACGGTCGCTCCTAAGGGTAAAACAAAGGCAGCACTTTCTTTACTGACACCCCCCTTTTCTTGTACCACTTTCATACTCACAGGTAGCGTGGCGGCACTGGACGCTGTTGAAAAAGCCATCAAAGGGACTTCACGAACTGCTCTTAGATATTGATAAGGATTTATTTTTGTAAATAATAATAAAATCATGGGTAAAGTGACTAAAGCATGAATCACCAAGACCCCTAAGACCACTAACATATATTTCCACAAACCAATAATAACACCAATACCTTGTTCAGCGACGACAAAACTAATCAAACTAAATACACCAATAGGTGTCAACATAATAATCCATTCTGCTATTTTAAGCATGGCATTACTTAATGCTGACGCAAGATTTAACAGTGAATCATGGTCTTTTTTCTTAAGATATAAGCTTGCAATACCTAATAAGATGCCAAATACAATCACCTTCATCATATCGCCTTGTGCCAAGGCTTGAAAAATATTAGTTGGAATAAAACTCAGTAACATTTCTGTTCCAGAGAAATCCGCCACATCGGCCGCTTTATCATAGCTCAAACCTTCTGCTGAAACGACTTCACCAATATTAAAAATATTCATCACAACAATAGACAGCATGACAGCCGATGCAGTGGTTAGTAAATAAAGAGCCAATGTTTTTAAGCCAATATTTTTTAATTGTTCCAATGATCCCAAGCCTGCCACCGCAGAAAAGATAGAAGCAAAAACCAAAGGCACTACCAACATTTTTAAAAAATTAACAAATGCCACACCCACCACTTTTTGTTGTAAGGCTAATTCAGGAAGAACAATACCAAAAGCAATACCTAAAATAATACCCAGCATCACCAGTTTATTAAGGGATGAATTTTCTTTTATAAATTGAAACATTATGCTTTCCTATGTATGTTTTTTCATATTAAACGATACTTTGACAAAATGGATGGATAAAGTAAATAATCTTACAGTATAATACAATTCATAAATATTTTTTAGTGTAAAATGAGGCGTTAAAAAAGTGAACTATAAATATCTTTTGTTTTTATGTCTTTTTATCTCCCCTATTAGCTTTTCTGATGATACTCTTTTACCTGATAAAAACACGCTTGTTTATGCTCTTACAGAAGGCACACTCAAAGGTTTAATTCGTTATAATGGTCAATATCGAAATAGCGATCTACACCTGCTTCAAGATGGTACAAGCTCTGATACCACCAATGAAAAAAAGCAACAATACTCATCTATGGGTGGTTATATTGGTTATGAAACCGCCCCTTTATATTATTTATCCATTGGCGCTACACTCTATACCTCACAACCTACAGGCAACAATCCAGATGATCGCAAAGGTTTAGGTGGACTCTATGAAAAAAATGGCGGACAGGGTGCTTATACTGTGTTTGGTGAAGCCTATCTTAAATTTGAAAAGGACGGTCACTTAATCAAGGCAGGACGACAAGAGATGCCTAATTATCGTTTTGTCTCTTTATCTGATATTCGTATGACTCCTTTAACCCATGAAGGGGCTATTTACGAAAATACTGTGTTTGATCATTGGCAACTCAATTTGGCTTATATTACCAAAATGAAAGAACGTAATTCAGAAACTTTTATTGATATGGCGGAAGCTTCCCGAATAAAAACACACAACAATGGTAAAAAACTCATTCGTGGCAGCTATAATCCATCCGACTACGATGAAAAGGGTTATACGGGTGATAATAAAGAAATGACGATGGCAGGTTTATTATATAGCACCGATCAGTTTTCAGTAGAAGGATGGAATTATTATGTGGATGATCTGGTCAATACCCTATATTTATATGGTCAATATAATATCACACCCAAAAATAGTGCCATCGCATTGAATCTATCCGCTCAATACGCCAAACAAGATGATGTGGGCGATAGTATTGCAGGTAATATTGATAGTTATTTTTATGGTTTAAAACTGCAAGCCACTATGAACAATACTCAATTATTTGTCAGTTTTAATGAAGTGGATTACAACGAAAATTCTTATGATGGGGGGACTATTTTTGTCCGTTGGGGATCACCACAGATGTTTAACTCCTTTCAAGTACAAGATTCAGAATTAGCAGGTACAATTTCTTATGGTGTGGGTGTACAATATCAATTTGACCATAAAAGTATTATTCCCCTGCCCGGTTTAGCCATGCGTCTGCGTTATGGTGATTATAATTTGCCTGATCGTCCTTCAAAAATTGATGCTCGTCAAGATAGAACAGAAACTACCTTCGACATTAATTACGCCTTTTCTAAAGATGCCACATTAGGTAATATTTCTCTCGCGGGTCTGAGCCTACAATTTAGAGTGGCTTATAATGATTATAAAACAAATTATGATTTTGAAAAATATGTTGATCCCAGTAGTATTACCAGTGTCACCGACAGTTTTACCGATACGCGCTTATATTTGAATTATAAGTTTTAATCTTCATACTGTTCAATGGGAATAATAAAACTCAATACGGCTCCACCGTCAGGATGGGTTTCAGCCCAAATTTTACCATGATGGTAATCTATAATTTCTTTACTGATCGCCAATCCTAGTCCTGTCCCTTGTACCTTCCCGATATCAGGCTCTGAACCTTGTTCAAATTTATTAAATACAATTTTACATTGATCCTTAGAAATTCCCTGACCTTCATCTTTGATTGAAAAAAACAATACAGGTATAATTTTTTGGTAGTGTTCTAAATAGTCTTCTGTTTGACGTATTGTAAATTCAATGGTACTGCCTTGAGGGGTAAATTTTATTGCATTGGATAAAAAGTTAGTCATAACTTGACCGATCCTAAGAGGATCAAAGAGACCATCACCTTTGATATTATCAGCTTGACAAAGTGTATTAATATTGTGTTCTTTTAATCGTGCATATTGTTCTGCAACGCAACTTTTTACAATACTATTTAATGAACCTTGCGTAAAGTTCATTGTCATTTTTCCTGATTCTAACTTTTCTAAATCTAATAAATCATTAATGAGTAACATTAATCGATCAGCACTGGTTTTTATATAACCCAAAAATTTTAATGTTTTTTCTTCACTCAACAGTTCTGGCTTATCAAGCCCTAAGTTAGCAAACCCTAAAATGCCTTGCATAGGTGTTCTTAATTCATGTGACATATTGGCTAAAAAGTCTAATTTAACTTTATTCGCCATTTCAGCGTCTTTTTGAGACTTTATTAATTGTGCTTCAATATGCTTTCTTTGTGTAATATCTAAATGAATGCCAATAAAACGAGTGGCTTTTCCTTGTGCATCTCGGCTCACTACCCTACCCATCGCATAAATCCAATGCCATCTGTTATCAGCAGCTAACATTCGATGCTCGCTACTATACAGACCATCATCACCCTCAATAAAAGGTTGTAATAAAGCCATCATTGGCTCACTATCATCGGGATGTATTAATGATGTTCGACGCTCTATTGTTTGAGCAAAATCATCGGCAGAATACCCTAACATGGTTAAAAATATATCATTACTGCTGAATTGATTACTTTGAGGTTGCCAATCCCACAGCCCAAGGTTGGCACTTTCTAAGGCTAATTCCATTCTTTCAGTCAATTCAAAGAGTTCATGACTGCGTTTTTTGACCGTGATTTCTAAATTTTCACTTAATTGTCTAAATTTATTTTCTGCTATCGCTCTTTTTTTATTCGTGATTAAAAGTATGATAATAAATAGTGCTAATAATGAAATTATAGCAATTGACACGACTAAGATCCCTTTATTTTGTTGCCAATAGGAGGTTGGAGCATTTAAAAAAATAGCGTGTTTATTGACCCTATCAATATCAATTCCATAATGGATTAAACTAGGATAATCATAAATCAGTCTTGTTACACTCTGTTCTAATACAGGTATATTATCAGCGGG
>JAGLFC010000097.1 GCA_023144715.1 Gammaproteobacteria bacterium
TATCTTCAAAATGTGTATATAAAAAGCTTTCGGTATGATGGGCCAAACACCATTTCGCCATAATAGAGCCACCACGAGACACAATACCTGTTAATCGTTTTGCGGTCAAAGGCACATGTTGTAAGCGAATACCTGCATGAATGGTAAAGTAATCAACGCCCTGCTCTGCCTGCTCAATTAACGTATCTCTAAAAATTTCCCAAGTGAGGTCTTCTGATTTGCCATTCACTTTTTCTAAAGCTTGATAAATCGGTACAGTGCCAATAGGGACAGGAGAATTACGAATAATCCATTCACGCGTTTCATGGATATTTTTACCTGTTGATAAATCCATTAAGGTATCACCCCCCCAACGGGTAGACCAGACCATTTTTTCAACTTCTTCAGTAATTGAGGAACTGACCGCAGAATTACCAATATTGGTATTCACTTTCACTAAAAAGTTACGCCCAATAATCATTGGCTCAATTTCAGGGTGATTGATATTGGCTGGAATAATGGCTCTGCCTCGGGCAATTTCATCTCGTACAAATTCTGGGGTCACTTCATCAGGAATGCTGGCACCAAAATCTTCCCCTGAATGCTGTGGATATTGACGCATCAGTGCTGAATCACGCATTTCTTGTAATTTAGTATTTTCACGAATTGCCACAAATTCCATTTCAGGAGTAATAATACCCTGACGAGCATAATGCATCTGTGATACATTTTTACCTTCTTTCGCCTTACGGGGGGCGTTGATATGCTCAAATCGTAAATGTGCTAACTCAGGATCGGTTTGACGCTTTGTGCCATATTCTGAACTAGGACCCGTTAATTGTTCCGTATCATCACGTTCAAAAATCCAATGTTTTCTTAATGCTGGAAGACCTTTAAGCAGGTCGATTTTTGCTTCTGGATCGGTATAGAGTCCTGAAGTATCATATACTGGAATGGGTGGATTTTTTTCAACGTCATCATTCATTAGCGTGTCATCCTGAGAAATTTCACGCATAGGTACTTGAATATCAGGACGACTGCCCTGTACATAGATTTTTTTAGATCCTGAAAAAGGACGGGTCACGTCTTCGGATAATTGACTGGTTTGACGAATAAAATCTTCTGGGATTACGCTCATACTTTTCCTTCTAACTACCTATTTTTTAACAAAAAAGACATAAGAAAGACTGCTAATAAAATCCAAATTGGTCTTTTATTATATTCAATGCTTTCCTACGCCAGTGTAAACTGGATCAGGTTCAAAGGGTGTTTCTCGCTCTGTTAAGAGACCCCTAGCCCATTAAAAGTAACTGAATTTCACTCAAATTTCAAGCAGTTTCTATAGCTATCAGGAATCTTATTTTTAAATTCTATTCTTACTTTTATTCTAATAGCAATAAATGCTATACTAATTTTGTGTGGAAGTTCTATCTCAACAAGTTAGTTTCTGGGTACTTCTTGAGCCGTAATCTTTTACCCCGGAAAGATGCACTTATTTCATGTGTGCATGTCTGCCTAGAGCAGAAAGCCTAATTGAATTATTCATTTTTCCACTTGAACCGATAGGTTCAAGAGCGAAAGCAAACGACGGTTTAGATTGTTCTTCCGCCTTTTATTAATGGGATTACTTTTTTATTTTGACTCATTATGTATGACTTGCTCTAATTCATTGCTTAAAACACAATCCATACTACGCCAACAATTACGCCTTAAACGTCGCGAACTTCCTAGCACCACACAAACTCATCATGCACAGTGCGTTACACACTATATTTTGAATGCTCCATTTTATAAACAAGCAAAAAGTATTGCCTTATATTTATCCGCTGATGGGGAAATAGAATTATCGCTTTTAATTAATCAAATACATGAGCAAGGTAAACAATGTTATTTACCTGTTATTTTATCCAAAAAAAAGGGCTTGATGGGTTTTGCACCTTATACTGAACAGACAGCTTTGATAAAAAATTGTTTTGGTATTTTTGAACCTATTTATCAAGAAAAAGAATTAAGAACAGCTGACCAAATAGAGGTTATTTTAGCACCTCTAGTGGCATTTGATGAACAAAGGCATCGTATGGGAATGGGGGGTGGCTACTATGATCGTGCCTTACAACACTTAGCCATTAATACCACACAATCACGGCACTTAAAACCACTCTTTGTTGGTATTGCCCATGAATTACAATGCGTCAAAACACTGCCTGTACAGACTTGGGATATTGCTTTAAATGCGATAATAACAGAACAACGTCTTACTTTATTTTAAAATATATATTGTTAAGTAATCTAGCCTATTATAAGAAGTACTTAAAAACCAAATGAAGCAATACCACTGATTAACACACCAATCAATACAAAATAAGTTAAGGTCACTAATGGATCTTGTCTAAAACCAGTTTTTTTCTTTACAAATAATTGACGTAATAAACGTAATTTACGATTAAATGTGTTTTTTACACGATTATTATTTGGATAACTGAGATGATGATAATCCACGTTTGCCCCTTTAAAGGATCTTATTTAATTTATAGTTATTATTATGAAGTTATAATGCCAATATTGCACTTTTATTGCAAGATTTTTTATGTCAATATCGGTTAGCCCAAAAACTCTTTATAGGCAGGATTTTGAGTTTCATCCCAATAATTAAAGCCTAAATCATCTAGGTATTTATGAAAGACATTGACTTCCTGATCAGGCACTTGAATGCCTGCTAATACACGTCCAAAAGCAGCCCCATGATTACGATAATGGAATAAGCTAATATTCCAATTTTGTCCCATTCCTTGCAAAAAACGTAACAATGCCCCTGGACGTTCTGGAAATTCAAAGCGATACAGATGCTCATTATGAACATCGGGTGCATGTCCGCCCACCATGTAACGCAAGTGCATTTTGGCGATTTCATTATCACTGAGATCGGTCACAGCATAACCTTTATCTATTAAAGCATGAAACAGTGTTTCTTTTTCTTTTTCGGTATCAGAGACTTTCACTCCGACAAAAATTTGAGCTTTGTCATTATTAGAAAAACGATAATTAAATTCACTAATGCCTCGATTACCGACTATTTTACAAAATTTAAGAAAGCTTCCAGGGCATTCATCAATGGCAACTGAAAATAATAATTCTCGATGTTCACCCAATTCAGACTGCTCTGCCACATGGCGTAAACGATCAAAATTAATATTGGCGCCACTATTAATCGCGACTAAGGTTTTATCTTTAACATCATATTTTTTAACATATTTTTTGAGTCCAGCAACGGCTAATGCTCCTGCAGGTTCAGTGACTGTTCGAGTATCATCAAAAATATCTTTTATTGCTGCACACATTTCATCAACACTGACTAAAATCACTTCATCAACACATTGTTGAGCCACTTTAAACGTTTCTTCACCCACTTGTTTAACAGCGACACCATCAGCAAAAATACCAACTTGCTCCAATATTATACGTTCATTGGCACGTAAAGCATCATGCATAGAACTGGCATCATCAGGTTCGACCCCAATAATTTTAACCTGTGGATAAAGGTACTTAACATACGCTGAAACACCTGCTATAAGCCCTCCTCCTCCGACTGGCACAAAAATAGCCTCGGGTTCGCCATCACATTGTTGCATGATTTCCATGCCAACAGTACCTTGCCCAGCAATCACATCAGGATCATCATAAGGATGAATAAAGCTTCTATTTTGCTCTTTTTCAAGTTTTCTTGCCATTTGATAGGCTTCATCATAACTATTACCAAAAAGCTCAACTTTAGCCCCTAAACGTTTAACGGCTCTCACCTTAATTTCAGGCGTTGTTTTAGGCATGATAATGAGAGCATCTATCCCCATTTTTTTTGCTGATAAGGCAACGCCCTGAGCATGATTACCTGCTGAAGATGCAATAACGCCTTGATCTTTTTCTTTTTGGCTCAATTGTACTATTTTGTTATACGCACCGCGTAGTTTAAACGAAAACACAGGCTGTAAATCTTCACGTTTTAATAAAATAGTATTATTGGTACGCTGTGATAAATTAATCGCCAAATCTAAAGGAACTTTTTCAGCAATTTCATAAACACGTGCCTTTAACGTTTTTTTTACATAAGTTTCTAACATAGTACACAGCATCCTAAATTTTCACTGTTTGATAAAAATCAATCAATAAAAATTAAAATTAAGATATTATCTTTAATATGACAATATTAGATTATAACAATATAATAAACAAATAAACAAATAAACAAAGGTAAAAAAATGGCTTATTGGAACTGGGATTCATCATTGTCTGTTGGCATCAGTCTTATTGATAAACAACATCAGCGTATTATCACTTACTTAAATGAATTAAGTATTGCACATATTGATAAAAATTCAAAAAAAGTATCTGAGGTATTAGTTGAATTAGTTGACTACACAGTAACACATTTTTCCTTTGAAGAAGACTTAATGAGTCAAGCAGGATACCCCATTTCAACAGCACATAAGCAGGTTCATGAGTCTTTTATAGGTCGTATAAAAAATTATCAAGATCAACATAACCAAGGGAAAAATATCACTAGAAAATTAATGTCTGAATTACAGTTATGGTTGACCAATCATATCAAACATGAAGATAAAAAATATGTCCCCTATGTTAATAAATTTATTAATAAAGAACAAAGTTGGATCAGTCAAAAATTAAAAGATTTTTTTGGGCATGATAATGATAATAAATAAAGTGACCCTTAGTTTTTCTAAGTGAGCTATGGTGCTTTAACATAAAATCAAGGATAATAGAAGATAAATTTTAACCCTAAAAACTTAACCCTAAAAAAGTACTATTTGGAGAAGAAATAGATGAACCAGGATGAAATGAAACGAGCGGTTGCTCAAGCAGCAATAAAACATGTGGTAGCAGATACCATTATTGGTGTGGGTACAGGCTCTACTGCTAATTTTTTTATTGATGAACTTGCTAAAATTAAACATAAGATTGAAGGAGCCGTTGCCAGTTCAGAAGCTACTGCTGATCGTTTACGCGGACATGGCATTGACGTTTTTGATTTAAACAGTGTCAGTGAAATGTCTGTTTATATTGATGGTGCAGATGAAACTAATAAAGCCTTCCACTTAATTAAAGGCGGTGGTGGTGCATTAACACGCGAAAAAATTGTAGCAGCTGTTGCTGATAAGTTTGTGTGTATTGTCGATGAAACAAAATTAGTCAATTATATGGGTACATTTCCTCTTCCAGTAGAAGTCATTCCTATGGCACGTAGCTATGTGGCTCGAGAGATTGTTAAACTAGGGGGAGAACCTGTATTACGTGAAGGATTTACCACAGATAATGGTAACGTGATCCTTGATATACATGGTATGGAAATTATGGAACCTGTAAAACTTGAAGAACAATTAAATCATATTGTTGGAGTCGTGACTAATGGTTTATTTGCAATGCGTCCAGCAGACGTGCTGTTAGTCGGAACCCCTAATGGCGTTAAAGAAGGATTTTAGGGATTATTTTGAATATATCTGAAAAGAGTTATTAAAAATCATAAAGAGCTATGTAAGTTATAGCCCTTTATAAATAATTAATATTTTAGTTGTTTACATTTTTTAAAAATATAAGCAACTTGAATATGGCGATGAGCGAGGGATTTGAACCCTCGATACGGCTACAAACCGTATACGCCCTTAGCAGGGGCGCGCCTTCAGCCACTCGGCCAGCTCACCAAATTTGAACGCTAGAATACTCTTAGTTTTGAGTAATGTAAAGTCTTTTTTTTATTTTTTTATTTTACATTGAATCTAATATAAAACAACTCTAAAAAATGCTTAGTGATTACCAATATTATCTTCATCACCTGCCTCAACTTCATGATCATTATTTTTTTCACGTTGAATACGATCATAAATTTCTTCACGATGTACAGACACTTCTTTAGGTGCATTAATTCCGATGCGTACTTGATTTCCTTTTACACCTAAAACGGTGATATGAACATCATCACCAATAATTAGCGTTTCACCAATACGGCGAGTTAAAATTAACATTTTTAGCTCCTTTTGCTCTAAGCTTAGGTTATTGTTCTACAATTTTTTGTTCTAAACCAAAGGCTGAATGTAATGCTCTCACACCCAGCTCTAAGTACTTTTCATCCACAACGACGGATATTTTTATTTCTGATGTGGAAATCATATCAATATTGATGCTTTCTTCTGCTAGAGTTTTAAACATTTTACTAGCAATGCCTGCATGAGAACGCATACCCACACCGACAAGAGAAATTTTCACAATTTTATCATCACCTTTTACTTCTCTTGCACCTAATTCATTAGCCACTTTTTTTAACACATTTTGTGCTAACTCAAAATCATTACGATGCACACTGAAGGTGAAATCTGTGGTTCCATCAGCACCAATATTTTGGATAATCATATCAATTTCGACATTACTTTCACCAATTGGACCTAGAATACTATAAGCAACACCTGGTTTATCAGGTACACCTTGAATGGTCAATTTAGCTTCATCACGATTAAAAGCAATACCTGAAATCAGTGCCTGTTCCATTTCATCTTCCTCATAAGTAATTAATGTGCCTTGTTTTTTAGCAGAGCTATCCTGATTAAAATCAGGTTCATCGAAACTAGACAACACTCTGAGTGGTACATTATATTTGCCAGCAAATTCAACCGCCCTAATTTGTAACACTTTAGAACCCAGACTTGCCATCTCTAACATTTCTTCAAAGGTAATTTTATCCAGTCGTCTTGCATCTGGTACAACTCTAGGATCAGTGGTATAGACACCATCCACATCAGTATATATTTGACATTCATCGGCTTTTAAAGCGGCCGCCAATGCAACCGCCGTGGTATCTGAACCACCTCGACCTAAGGTCGTAATATTACCGTCTTCGTCAACACCTTGAAAACCTGCAACAACAATCACTTTTCCTTTATCGAGGTTTTTACGTATATGCTTTTCTTCAATATTAAGAATACGTGCCTTATTATGAGCGTTATCGGTTAATATATGTACTTGTCCACCTGTATAGGAACGAGCCATCACACCGCGTTTATTCAATGCCATACTTAATAAAGCAATGGTCACTTGCTCACCTGTTGATAATAAAACATCATATTCACGAGCTTCAGGTTTTTCATCAATACTTTGTGCAAGTGTGATTAAGCGGTTGGTTTCACCACTCATTGCAGACACAACGACCACAATATCATCACCATGATCACGAAATTTTTTGATTCGATCAGCTACATTTTCTATGCGTTCGACCGTGCCAACGGATGTACCACCAAATTTTTGTACAATAAGAGCCATATTACTATTTCCTGAAAAAATCCGCCTATTTTAACTGATTTTCTACCCAAGATGAAACACTGGCAAGGGCTTTTTGTAAATTTTCTGGTTGATTACCACCTGCCATTGCCATATCGGGTCGTCCACCGCCCTTACCACCAATTTGACTGGCAACACTATTGACCAGATCACCTGCCTTAATACGTTTTATAGAATCTTTACTTACCCCTGCGGCAAGGCTCACCTTATCGCCATTGACAACGGCTAAAACAATGGCACAACTACCGAGTTTACTTTTTAATTGATCCATTGTATTACGTAAACCTTTTGCATCAACGCCGTCTAGTTTAGCAGATAATACATTAATACCATTGATTTGAATCACCTGCTCTGTCAGCTCACTCCCTTGAACATTGGCTAGTTTACCTTTGAGTTGTTCTAATTCTTTTTCCATTTTTTTGGAATGTTCAAGTAATAACGATACTTTATTAAATACGGACTCTCTATTACCTTTAAGTAAGACCGCAATATGATCAATTTGTTCCTCATTTTTTTCAATATAAGTCAACGCACCGACACCTGTTACGGCTTCAATACGTCGAACCCCTGCGGCAACACCGCTTTCTGAGATAATTTTGAGTAAGCCAATATCACCTGTGCGCCTAACATGAGTACCCCCACAAAGCTCTACTGAAAATTCACTCATACTTAATACACGTACTTTATCCGTATACTTTTCACCAAATAAAGCCATTGCACCGCTTTCTTTAGCTTCGTCAATATCCATGATTTGAGTATCAACAAGATGATTGTTACGAATATGTTGATTCACGAGTACTTCAATTTCTTGTAATTGTGTGGCATTAATGGCTTCAAAGTGAGAAAAATCAAAACGTAATTTTTCAGTATCCACTAATGAGCCTTTTTGCTGTACATGATCACCTAATACCTGTCTTAATGCAGAATGCAATAAATGGGTGGCGGAGTGATTGCAAGCAATATTATTGCGTTTTGTTTGATTCACCTGACTCTTTACGGTATCAGCAATAGTCAGCGATCCTTCAAGCAATTGCCCGATATGGATAAATACATTCGCATTTTTTTGTGTACTGGTGACGTTAAAACGAGCAGTCGCGGTACTAATAATACCTGTATCACCGACTTGACCACCTGATTCACCATAAAAAGGAGTGCTATCAAGAATAAGCATTGCCTTGGTACGATCAGTGAGTGACTCACTGAATTCACCCTCAATAATAATTTTTTCTATTTTACCTTGCGTCGTGTGTAATTCACTATAGCCTAAAAATTCTGTTTCACCTTCAAGCTCAACGCCTTCATTGTAATCAATCTCAAATGAACTGGCAGAACGTGCCAATTCACGTTGTTTTTCCATTGCTTGTTCATAACCTTCACGATCAATATCCAATGTATGCTCCCGTGCCACATCAGCGGTTAAATCAATAGGAAAACCATAAGTATCATACAACTTAAAGACCACTTCACCCGGAATAATAGAGGATGTTAATTGTCCAATTTCTTGTTCAAGAATATGCATACCCTGATCTAAGGTTTCAGCAAAGCGAATTTCTTCTTGCTTGAGGATTTTTTCTACTTGTCCTTGAGAGTGAGTCAGTTCTGGATAGGCTTCACCCATTTCTTGACGTAAGACATCAACTAATTTATAGAAAAATGGTTCTCTGAGTCCCAGTTTATGCCCATGACGAATCGCACGGCGAATAATACGTCTGAGGACATAACCACGCCCTTCATTAGAAGGAATAATGCCATCAACAATAAGGAAGGAACAAGCACGAATATGATCGGCGATCACTCGTAAGGATTTATTTTCAAGATCATCACACTGGGCTAATTGTGCAATGGTTTTAATAATATGTTGAAATAAATCAATTTCATAATTATTATGCACACCTTGTAAAATAGCAGCAAGACGTTCTAAACCCATACCTGTATCCACTGAGGGATGAGGGAGGTCATGCAATGTGCCTGATTTATCACGATTATATTGCATAAAGACCAAATTCCAGATCTCTATATAACGATCTCCGTCTTCTTCAGGTGTACCAGGGGCACCACCGGGGACATCTTCACCATGATCATAAAAAATTTCACTACAAGGGCCACACGGTCCTGTATCACCCATTGACCAAAAATTATCTTTTGCACCAATTTTAGAAAAGCGTTCAGGAGACACTTTAAGTTCATTGAGCCATATATCAGTGGCTTCATCATCATTTTCAAAGACCGTAATCCACAAGCGTTCTTCAGGCAAACCAATGGTTTTTGTGAGAAAATCCCAAGCGTATTGAATAGCTTCTCTTTTAAAATAATCACCAAAGCTAAAATTGCCTAACATTTCAAAAAAAGTATGATGTCTGGCAGTATAACCCACATTTTCTAAGTCATTATGCTTACCACCTGCACGCACACAACGCTGACTACTCGTAGCACGCTTATATTTACGCTTATCTTGCCCTAGGAAGACATCTTTAAATTGCACCATACCTGCATTGGTAAATAATAAAGTAGGATCATTACCGGGTATTAAGGGGCTACTATTAACTTGAGTATGACCATGAGCTTCAAAGAACTCAAGAAAGGCACTACGAAGTTGTGCACTTGTTTTAATTGAATGATTAACCATAAAATATGTTTCTCTATAATACAGATTCAGATATATTTATTAGCGATTGCTATAAAATAAACGGTGAATAAATTCATGACTAAAACCACGCTGATAAAGAAAGCGTGACTGTTTAGCTTGTTGCTTATAATCTTTTGGGTAATGGATACCAAAACGTTTTTCACGTACAGTACTGATATATTGTTCCCAAAACTCATACGAATTGTCTAAATAAGCATCACAAAGCTCATTAGAAATCCCTCGTTTTATCAGTTCATAACGAATTTTCACGGGACCTGAACCTCTATTGATGCGTGAACGCACAAAGCAATCAGTAAAACGTTCTTCATTTAATAAATTATCAGCAATTAATTGTTTGAGTACTATTGTGATCTGTTCATTTAAAACAGTATCATCTAAATGACATTGATTATCGTCTTGGCTTAATTGATTTTTTAATTTATGAGCTAACTTTGTTTGTAACTCAACAATACTATGTTCACGACCTGCAAGAATATTCATTGCACGAAATCGAATAGCAATAAGCTGTTGTTTTATTTCATAATCGGGCATTATTTTAGTACAAATAAGCAACCACTATCCAAAGTGGCTGAATTTTAGCATATTCTTTGTATTAATATATACATTTCCATACTCAATTTTTTTAGCACTCTTAAATCATGGTGCGAGTTCAATTTGAGTTTCAAATATCTCACCCGTATTATCAATATAAATAGTCATAATATTAGGAACACGCGATAAAATATAAGCTGTCATCATTGTTTTCATCGGCTCATTTTCATCTTCAATGGCTGATAATAATTTATCACCTACAATTTGACAACGTTGAGTAATATCAGGATTTTCAACAAACTCTTTACTTAATGTCCAACCTTTATTCATGTCTTCATCCATTTTATTAAATAAAGGTGAACCAGAAATAATCATATCTTCTTCTACATTAATGGCTTGCATTTGACCATCAATCACTACATTTAAAATTCTAAGCATAGAACCCTCTAAAAATAAGAAACGAATCGCTAAAATATATGGGGCTAATTGGTAAAAGATCAATATCCTTGATAGACTTGAACGTATTATTAGGATCAGGAGTATTCATATTGTGTTAATCGAAATTCCAAATATTATCAATCCACAACAGATAAAATCTATTCAAGCTGTGTTGAAACAAGCTCATTTTGTTGATGGTAAAATATCAGCAGGTGATGTCGCACAAAGTGTTAAAAATAACGAAGAATTAGTTCAAGATAATTCACCTCAGATGCAATCGCTCAATAATATTTTAATGGGTAGTCTTATTAATAATGACACCTATAAAGCTGCGGTGATGATGAAAAAAATTGGCGCGCCCTTTTTAGCACGGTATCGTGAAGGAATGGGCTATGGTGGTCATATTGATAATCCTATTATGGGACAAATGCCCAATATGTACCGTACTGATGTTTCAACCACTCTTTTTCTCAATGATCCTGATGAATATGAAGGGGGTGATTTAGTGATTGTGACCCAATATGGAGAACATAGAGCACGATTAAAAGCAGGCAGTGCCATTGTTTACCCATCAAC
>JAGLFC010000098.1 GCA_023144715.1 Gammaproteobacteria bacterium
TCCATATTGGGGCGAATACCGACTGCCATGACGACTAAATCAGTCTCAATCGACGAACCATCGGCAAACTTAACACCAGACACTCGGCCATTACCTGTGATTTCTGCGGTTTGTGCTTCCATACGGAAGTCCATACCCTTCTCTTCAAGAGAATGTTTAAGCATTTTGCCAGACACACTGTCCATCTGACGTTCCATCAAGGTATCCACTAGATGCACCACAGTCACTTTCATACCATGTTGCATCATGCCATTGGCGGCTTCAAGCCCTAATAAACCACCACCAATCACGGTGGCATGTTTATAATTTTTGGTGGCATCCAGCATGGTGTCCACATCTTTAATATCTCGAAAAGCAATGACACCTTCTTTATCATGTCCTGGAACAGGGATAATAAACGGTGTTGAGCCTGTGGCAATTAAGAGACGATCATATTCTTCAAGTGTGCCATCTTCAGCGGTGACTGTGCGAGCAATACGATTAATTTCATTCACTCGTTTGCCAGCATGTAATTTAATATTATTTTCTTTGTACCACTCCATCGTATTAAGCATAATATCATCAATCGTTTTATCGCCTGCTAAAACAGGTGATAGTAATATACGATTATAATTACCATAAGGTTCATCACCAAATACCGTAATATCATACAGTTCAGGGGCTATTTTTAATAACTCTTCAATAGTACGCATACCTGCCATACCATTACCAATCATGACTAATTTTTCTTTCATCTTGCACTCCAAATTTTTTAGCATAATAAATTTAGAGCAAAGTTCATGCCAAATTAAATATTATGTTTTTTTTGTTATTTATTATCAGTTTATAATAAATATTTTAATGACGATTAATGCTTGTATTGCACTTTTTTGGTGCATTTTATACTTAATATAACACGCATATTGATATAGCCTATTATTTATAAACTTTCTCGCATTTTCACTTCTTCTTGTACATCAACAACGGTTTCACGCATAGTTTCTAATAACACGTAAATCACAGGCACAATAAACAATGCCACAAAAGTAGCAACCAGCATACCCCCTAAAAGTGCAATACCAATGGTTCTTTGGGTTTCTGCCCCTGCTCCAACCGCTAAAGCCAGTGGAATAATACCGAAGATAAATGAAAAAATAGTCATTAATATGGGTCTAAAACGTGAAACAGCGGCATTAATGGCTGAATGAGCAATACTTTCACCCGATTCTCGCAATTCCTTAGCAAACTCCACAATTAATATGGCATTTTTTGAGGACATGGCAATGAGTAATACCAGACCAATTTGAGCAAAAACATTCATCGGCAAATTGGCATATTGTAACGCCAGTAATGCACCTAACATAACCAATGGCACAGGGATCATAATCATCAGGGGTAAAATCCATGATTCATATTGAGCCGCCAAGACCATAAAGACCACAATAATCACAAAAGTAAACGTAATCACGGTAGAATTACCTGAAATTTGTTCTTGTAAGGACATACCTGACCACTCTGCCGCATACTCTTTCGGCATGATTTTCTTTTGCAATTCTTCCATCGCTGCCATAGCATCACCTGAGCTATAACCTGAAGCCGCTACCCCATTAATTTGTATCGAACGATAAAGATTATAATGAGTAATATTTTGAGGTCCCATAATTTCATTAATGGAAATGATGGCACTCAAAGGCACCATTTCATTGGTTTGACTGCGTACATACAATTTTGAAATATCATGCTTATCACTTCTAAACTCTTTTTTTGCTTGAGCAAACACACGATACACTTTACCGTATTTGGTGAAATCATTAATATAAACCGATCCTAAATAAACTTTTAAGGTGGTAAACACATCATTAATATTCACTCCCAGTGCATTAATTTTTTCTCGATTAAAATCAATATAATACATAGGATTAGAAGCACTAAAAGTAGTATAAGCCAAAGCAATACGAGGGTCTTGATTCGCGGCTTTGATTAATTCACTCACATAATATTCAAATTGTTTTATATCCGATGCCATTAAGTCCTGTACTCGAAAATCAAATCCTCCAGCAATCCCCAAACCGGGGATCCCAGGAAGATTGAAGGCAAATATTTTAGCATCTGAGATAGAGGCTGTTTTTTGCATAATTTGTCGAATAATGGCATTCACGTTTTCTGTTTTAGCATCTCGTTCATCCCAATGTTTTAGGGTAATAAATGTTATTCCAGAACCGGGATCAAGCGATCCCGTAATGATATTATAACCTTGTACGGTCGTTACATCTTCAATGGCTTTGATAGAAGCCAGCCTTTTTTCGATTTCTTGAGAAATTTTTTCCGTTTGCACAATAGAAGAGCCCGCCTTTAATATATAACCGACTAAGGCAACGCCTTTATCTTCTTCAGGTACAAAACCTGTGGGAATCACACTAAATATATGCACCGTATAAGCGATTAAGAAAACAAAGCTCAAAACCACAAGCCATTTAATTTTAATGACAAAATGAATCATACGTTCATATTTTTTTGTCATCCAGTCAAAACCCCGATCAAACCAAACAAAACCTTTAAATTTTTTGTGTTCGGGAGGATGTCGCTTAATAATAATCGCGGCAATCGCAGGTGATAAGCTTAGAGCATTCATAGAAGAGATAAGCACCGCAAATGAAATCGTTAAAGAAAATTGTTGGTAAAGTGAACCTGTAATGCCGGGCATCATTGACACAGGAACAAACACCGCAACCAATACTAAGGTCGTGGCAATAATCGGTCCTGTAATTTCTGCCATTGCTTTTTTGACCACCTGTGGCATGGGTAAATCAGGCTCTTTGAGCATAATCGTTTCGACATTTTCAACCACCAGAATGACATCATCCACAACAATACCAATGGCTAAAATAAGTCCAAATAAGGTCAAAAAGTTAATTGAAAAGCCCGTGAAAGACATCGCAATAAAAGCACCAATTAAAGAAACTGGGATGGCAACGGTCGCAATCACCGTGGGTCGCCATGATTGTAAGAAAATATAAATCACCAAAACCACTAAAAATATTGCCACTAATAATGTTTCAATCACATTTTGAATCGCTACTTCCACATATTTCGTGGTGTCATACGAAATTTTATAGTCTACGCCCTTAGGGAAACGTGCTTTCAGTTGCTCCATTTTTGCCACAACATTTTTTTTAATATCCAGAGCATTCGCACCTGATAATTGATAAATAGCGATCAATCCTGCTGGCTTACCATTAAGCAGTGCATTCCAATCATATTTCTCAGCACCCAGTTCAATATTAGATATATCTTTCAGGTAAATGAGACTCCCATCAGGATTATGACGCAAAACAATCATGCCAAATTCATGCACATTTCTAAGCCGACCATTAGCCGTCAGCGTATAAGTCACCTGCTGATCTTTATAACCGGGGGCTGCACCAATTTTTCCTAATGAGGCTTGCTTATTTTGACTATTTACGGCACTCATCACTTCCATTGGCGTGATTTTCATAGACTTCATACGGTCAGGATCAAGCCAAATACGCATCGCATATTTTTTTTCACCTAGGTTAAGAGCCTTACCCACACCCGGTACACGTTTTATTTCGTCTAAGATATTAATGTTAATAAAGTTACTTAAAAATATATCATTATGTTCTTCACCACCTGTCACCGTTACTAAAGCTACAATATTGGGTGATTTTTTATCAACACTGACTCCTTGTTTAGTGACTTCTTCAGGCAGTGAAGGTTTTGCCAGTTCAACTTTATTTTGTACATCCACCGCAGCAATATCCAGATCATAACCCGGCTCAAAATAGACATTAATAGAGGATTCACCTGCACTGGTACTGGAAGACTCAATATAAATCATGCCCTGTACTCCATTGAGCTGATCTTCAATAGGTCGTGTTACCGACTCTTCGACATCATAGGCATTGGCACCTGTATAATTACTCGTAATCGAAACGGTAGGTGGGGTGACACTGGGGTATTCTTCAATAGGTAGAGTGACTAAAGAGACAGCCCCTAAAATGACGGTTAATAACGCCACCACCATGGCAAAGATAGGACGTTTAATAAAAAAAATGGGAGACATAATCAGCTTCTCTTGTGTTTATTCTTTTTGAGGAATTAAGTCATTATCTTTAATAATAGCCTCAATTCCTTTTGTTTGAGTCACATCTGTAGGGGTTACTTTCAAATCAGATTTAAGACGCATAAGACCATTAATAATCAGTTTATCTCCTTCTTTCAATGTATCTTCCCTAACTAACACAAAAAAACGAGTTTCGTAGACAGGTTTGATATACACTCGTTTTGCCTTATTATTTTTATCAACAATATAGACAAATTTACCTTGCTGATCTTCAAACACCACTTGTGGAGGCATACCCAAAAAAACCACATCATCGGTGATAAAAACATTCACATAAACAAATGTACCGGGAAAAATTAATTTATTATGATTGGGAAATTCAACACGCATACTAATGGTTGAGGTATTCGGATCAACGGTATTATCAGAAAAAGTAACTTGTCCAAAAATACGCTTTGCTTTTAATTTTTGGGAGCTATAATTTAAGTCAATATAGGCTTCCATAATATCCATCGAATGAAAACGATCAATGATTTGAAAATCTTGTTCACTCGGAGCAAAATACGCATAAAGTGGATCCACCTTATTAATCGTTGTTAATAAAGTGGATTCATTTTTACCCACCAAGTTACCAATATCCACTAAGCGACGACTGGCTTGACCATCAATGGGTGCTTTTACAATGGTATAACTGAGCATAAGTTCTGCTTGCTTAATTTTAGCCTCATCGTATTCAATGATTGCTTTATAAGAATCGGCATTGGCTTCATGTGTTTCTAATTCTGCCTGAGGAGCCAATCCTTCTTTCGCTAAAATAGCGTATCGTTTTACATTGGCCTGAGCCAGTTTTAAAGCCGCTAAATCACTATTTTTTTTGGCTTTTTGTAGTGCTAATTCGGCAATATAATCCGTTTGTTCGATTTTAAAAAGTTTTTGTCCTTTTTTAATGGTGTCACCATCTTCATAATAAATTTCTTCTAAAATACCTGAAACTCGCGCACGTACTTCTTGTGATGAACTGGCTTTTGTCTTACCCGTATAAGGCATCCAAATAGGGATATTATAATTTTTCATCACCACGACTTCAACAGGAAGTGGCGGTGTTTCTTTAGGAACCGATGACGCTTTTTTTTCATTACATCCCATTAAAAATAAAGGGATGAAAAGTAATGTAAGAACTAATATAGAGTGTGTAAACATAACGTTCCTATTTAGGGTTTTCTGTGGTTGAACTTTTCTCACTGGGTGTTTCCCACATTGCTTTACAAGCCTCGACACCATCGCTGGGAACATCCTTGGTTAATATTCGGCGAATGGGTACATGCACAGGGCTGGTCACAAAGGAAGCCACCGTTTTAGTGAGTGCTAAAGGACTCAGATCAAGATTAAAATCATCAAACGTACCTGTGACGCCAATAGGTGTGGCTAAACTAAAAAATTCAGGTTTTTTAGCTTTAGGAGCAACCTGTACCAACAAACTGCGTTCATTAAAATTAGCTTCTGCTGTGCCATTGACAATCATATTAGTAGTATCCGCATAAATGACTTTTTGTTTCATTAAACCTTGATTCAAACCAAATCGTGCAATCACACAATTTACCACGGAGGCTTCAACTTTGTCGGCATCTTTTAATAAGGCAGAGATTAAGTTCACTGCCCACATATCAAAAAGAGCAGCATCTAAGGATTTAGGCACTAAAGAAAAATCTAAGTAACCTTGGCTATTATTCAGTAATGAGTCTATATTGTCGGCATTTTGGGAAGCTAAATCAATATCTAAACTAATAATACCGCCTACGTCACTTTTGGCATCAATACGCCTTGCCATAATACCATAATCAAACTTTTCTACTTTTAATTTTAAAGCAATATCCAATTCTTTTTCTTGAGACGGATGATAGATAAAATCAGCACTGGCATCACCACTGGGTAACTTTAATTCACTTAATTGTATATTAAATCGGGCTTTTTTAAGCGTCACAGAAGCTTTTGCACTGCCTAACACATCAGCACCAGAAAGCACTTTTTCAATATCCAATTGAGTATCCACATCAAAGCGGCTTAATGTCTCATAGCTCAATAATTTACGTGCTTTTTGTTTGTTTTTGATCACAGTGTGATCAGTTTTTTGTGCTTCTTTTATAGGCTCATTCGTGCTTTCTTTATCTTCACTCGGAGTCCAATCACCGACATCAAAGTTATTAATTTGTACTAATTCACTTTTTAAATCAACCTTTAATAAAATAGGTTTTGCTTGGGTATCTAAACGCATATCACCTTTTAATTGGCTCTCTTTCACAGTCATTAAAAGATTTTTTATATGATAGCCTTTGCTATTCAGTGAAACATAACCTGCCAGACTATAAGGGCCAATGGGTGGTAAATCCATTTTTAATAATGTATTAAAATCATCTAATTGCTTGCCTTTAAAACTCATATTAAAGCCAATATTATTAATATCCATATTTTTTGAAAGCTGTGTTTTTAGGCTTAAATGGCTATCATAAGCCTTAATATCTAAGACTAAGGGTGTTTTTTTATTGGCATGAGTATAATCAATAATAGGTGCACCTGTGACCAATATATGAATGTTCTCTTGTTCTAATAAGGCTTGTAGTTCAATCTGAGCAGGTTTATTGGGTCTAATATTAATTTGACCTTGTGTAATTTTTAAATCTAATTTGCTCCCTGTATTTTTATCACGTAAGTCCCACCACGCATTATTTAATAAAATCGAGAGTTCAGCATTTCTTAATACAGCAGCCAAATTTTTACCGCTTAACTTAGCACTGACATTTAGATGTTCACTGCCCACTTCTAAACCTTGCATTACCTTTAGCCAACTCAGCATTGCACCAATATCGGTTTTACCAATCTCTAATTCAGCACTGAGTTCACCTGTACCTCTTTCGACCACACCAGAGAGTCCAATTTTAGTCCCTGCTATGAGCATACTGACTTTTAAAGGCCATGGCTTTGTTTTATCTCGAAAGAGATCAACCCCCCCACCCTTTAAGGCGACAGAGTATTTTTTATCTTGTAATAGACCATTAAACTCCAGTTCAATATCTTGATTATCAGGTGCTTTTCCTTTAAGTTGTTCCAAATTAAAATGAATATCTTGATCAATAACCTGATCAAGATAATTGATATTAATTTTATTAAAGACAATATTATCTAAGGCTTCAAAATGAAATAATGGTTGTTCATTTTGGCTAGGGGCTGTTTCTGTCGTTGTACTAACCGACGTTTGCTCAGGTAAATCAAACATCCAGTTGGAAATATCATCTTTATTATTTTCAAGTGTGAAGGTGACTTCTTCTGCGGTAATATCCGCCACATGAATTTCACCTGATAATAAGGGCATAAGACCTAATTGAAAACGTAAACGCCCCAGATGCGCCATTGTTTTACCTGTTTGCCACTGATATTTTTGACCATTGAGTGTGTCAGGATTGCCAATGGAGACATCGTGTATTTCAAGCGTCGGCCACAGAGTCGGGATAAGCACCACATCACCCTCCATAGAAAAATCTCGCTTTAAAAGTGATTCAACGGCAAGTTCTATTGGCTCATTGAGTTGACTTAAATTAACTTTTATCTGCAAGGCAATAATAATAGCTGAGACAAGTAATAAGAGTACTGTGACTGAAAAAATGGCTTTGATAATAAACAGAAAACTTTTTTTAATAAAATTCATCATGTTGTTCCTAGTTTTTATTCTTACTCTTATTCTTTAAAAAATGAATAAATATTACGTCCTGAATGTTTAGCATGATACATAGCACGATCTGCTTTTTCTAATAAACCATCAATATCCATACCATTATCAGGGCAAATACTGACACCTACACTGGCGGTTACGCTCAGTTTCTGGCTTTCAAAAGTAATAGGCTTTTTAATTTCTTTGATTAATTTATCCAATACGTCCACAACATTATCAGGTGATTTAATTAAATTTAACACCACCACAAATTCATCACCACCAATACGAGCCACAATATCAGTTTTTCTTAATAAATTTTTTAAACGATGGGCAATGGCTTTTAAAACACTATCACCTGCCTGATGCCCATAAGTATCATTAATGGGCTTAAAATTATCCAGATCAATAAAAATAATCGCTGTTTTATGATTATGTTCAATACATTTACGTATAATTTTTTGCATCTGTTCTAATAAAAAACGTCGTCCCGGAAGTTTCGTTAATTCATCATGATTGGCTTTATAATCAGATAATTTTTTTTGTTGGGTTAAATGTTCTCTTGTTTTTAAATGTGAAGTAATATCATGAGACAGCTCAATAATAGCATAAACTTCACCGTGTTCATCCATTAATGGCTTGGCTGATAATTCAACATATTTTGATTGTCCATTTAGCAGTGGATGATTATGAGTGACCTGAACTTCTTCTTTTTTTTCTACGACCATTTTTAAGGGACAGGGATCATCCTTACCTTCACAAGGTGTACTGCGGTGATGCGACACTTCATAACATTTAGGATGATGACTATCCGCCACATACTCCATATTCATAGAGTGTTTTGCTGCATCATTCATTAAAGCAATGCTATAATCTGTATTAATCACCATCATCGGATCACTGGCACCATTCACCACATCTTGTAAAAATTTTTGTTGTTGATGTAAGGCTTTTTGACTTTCTTTAAGTTTTTGAATCGCATCTAATAACTCATCATTATATTTATTATCAATATAGAGACCACATTCTAAATTTTTCATATCCGCAATCAGTGGTGCAATATATTGCTTTTTGATAATAGAACCATGCTGAGGCATAATCAGATTAAGATCTAACTGTTCAATTTTACGCAGACTATAATTAAAAATATCTTTTCCCGGCATATAGCTTGCGTGAAATTCTTTTGCATATTGAAAATAATCTTCTTGAGCATAAAAATGCCATGACTCTTCTAAACCACCAAAAATATCACTGGAAAATAATGATTTTGTTGTTGGTTCATAGCTGACAAAGGCACCCGGTGAATGACAATAAGGGGTAGTAATAAAATCAAGACGTAAGCCATTTTTTGTTTCTAGTTTAAACTCATTTTTATCCACTTCATAAAAAGGCGATTGAATCAGATAATGTTTAACTAAAACTGTAATGCGACTATGCGTTACAATTTGCAAATCATCACGTTCTATCAGTTTTTCAATTTCGGGAACAGAAGCCGCTAAGTCAGGATCTTGATGATGAATGACAATATATTTAATATCATTTAAGTCAACCACTGTCTGTGCTTTGGCAATTAAATGCTCAAACTCAAGCATAGAACCCGGATCAATCAACACAGATTCATCCCCATTTTTTATTAAATAGGCATGGCATTGAAAAGGATCATTTTTAAGATATGAACCAATCCAATAAATATTATCTGCTATTTCAATTGCTTGGGTAAAATCCATACCTATATCCTTTTAAATTTATAAAAAATTCAAAATTTCTTGCTCAATATCCTGCTTATCAATAATAGTACTTTGAGCAATTTCTTTACTGAATAAATCATTAATAATCGCTGGAATGTTAATATTGGCTTCTTTGGCGATAGATTCTAGTGCATCACTATCATTAGCATCTTGTTCACCTGTCAAAGCATTGGCAATCGTGGGAGAGAATTTTGTCCATTCTGCGGTAGAATAAGCAATGGTGATTAATGGCTTATCACGACACGTATCGTAGGCTTTAAAACAAGTGGCTGTATGAGGATCCATAAGATAGTTATTTTCAAAGGCTTCTTTAATATATTCTTTACCTTCCTTATCTTCACAAAAATCTGCGGCAAACATGGTCTGAATTTCTGCCAACTCAGTGGCACTGAGTTCATAGTGATTATCATTATCTAACTGTGCCATTAATTCTTTGGTACGCTCTGATCCAAATAAATCAAATAAAATACGTTCAACATTGGATGATTTTAAAATATCCATTGCGGGTGAACTGGTCGAAATCACTGACATATCACGCAAATCATATTGTCCAAATTTAATGAGCTGTGTTAACACATTGTTTTTATTAGAGGCAATTAAGATTTTCTCAACAGGAAGTCCCATTTTCATCGCATAATAACCGCCTAAGGCATTACCAAAATTACCACTAGGCACATCTAAATAAACCTTGTCACCTAGTTTAATCGCTTGAGTACGCACCAATTCAAGATAGCTGTAAATATGATAAATCAATTGAAAGATAATACGCCCAAAATTCACTGAATTAGCTGCGGATAAATGGATGTTTTTTTCTTTAAGCTTGGCTTTAAACGTTGCTGATCCTAATAAACGCTTTAAAGCATTTTGGGCATCATCAAAATCACCATGAATACCAATGACTTTTAAATTTTTAGCATCTTCTGTCACCATCTGTAAACGTTGTACATCCGATGTACCGCCATCAGGGTAGAGACAGGCCACTTGTACATTGGCACGATTTTTAAAGGTTTCTAAAGCCGCAGGCCCTGTATCACCACTGGTGGCTGCCATAATTAAATAATGTTCATTACGCTGTTGAGCTAACGAAGATAACACCACACCAAAGGGTTGTAATGCCATATCTTTAAAGGCACGAGTAGGTCCATGATAGAGTTCACTGATATAGAGATCATCTTTGACTTTTACTAAGGGGACAGGATTGGTATTATCATCAAATTGATCGTATAAACTCAGCGCTTCATCGATCACTGTGGCATCAATATCAATTTCAAAGGCATTTAAAACCGCTTTAGCCAATGTTTTATAATTAGAATTAAGATGTGTTTGTAAAAAACTCAAACCTAGATCAGGCAATGTTTTGGGTACATAAATACCGCCAAAAGAGGCAATAGGAGCTAATATTGCCGAAGAAAATGTGGCCTCTAAAGGATGCTCACCATCATTACCACGAGTTTCAATAAAATTCATATTCTTAACCTAAGTCCTTAAACTGTATAAAATAAAGCTTAATTATAACCTAAGGACGGTATAAAATTGTAAATTTCTTTGTATCAATAACTATTATTTTTTCACAAGAGTCAATCCACTATGAAGATGATATAGATTGTTTAGATTGTTCATTACGGACGAGCTTGCACACTTTTCCAAGTATTATTTTTGCCATACCCACATTGGCATCAGGTTCCACTAAAAGAGCCACAATAGATTGACCTTTAATCGCCCAAACAGCACTAAAAATAGCATTTTTAAAATTCACTTGAAAAAAGTTACATTTACCTAATCCAGTATTATTAGGGCAATACACTTGGGAAAGTACATTTGTTGTAATTAATGCAAGATTGTAGGATGAATTATTATCTTCCGCCAGCAGAGTACCCGAAAGATCAATAATGACAGAGCTTAAATAACCATCAATCGTATGTAAGGGTGTTAAGCAATTTTGTAAATTAATTTTTATTTTTTTGAGTATAGAGCGATTTAAAATAACCTGTTTTGTCTCTTTCAATAAAGCACTATCCTTTTGCTCATTCAACGAATCAATGGTAGGTTGTTCAGATGTAATAATAGTAGGATCTAATGTTTCTGTGTGAGTCGTTTTTGGTGTTATAAACTCACTAATATCCAATTCTGAAACTTGAATATTTGTTAAATTTAAGGGTTCAATAAAGTTTTTTTCTTTATTTTTTATTGGATGAGTGTTTCTTGTGCTAACATCTTCATTAATAAATGCTTTCACAAATTTAATAGAATTTTGTAAGGATATATTTTCTATTTTTTGTATAAAGTCATAAGCATTACCTGTCTGACGACAAGAATAACAATGCCATGTTTTTTTATGCTCATAGACTAAAAAATTTTTATCTGTCTTATCATTACAAAAAGGACAATGACCACTAAAAAAAGCCCCTTCTTTTTTTATGGTAACATGTATTTTAATCAGATCAAGAAAATCATTTTTGCTTAAAGAAGAGCGTATATTATTGGAATTATTTTTCATCGACACCTAATTAATTCTATTAAAATGTTAATTTCAGGCTAGATATTTTATTTTTTTAATTAAATAACCTACCCATTATTGCAATGAGTAGATTAATTTTATTTAAGCGAGTTGACTACCACTTGTCTCACCCACTTTAGCAAGCATCAATTTTGCCATACCAATATTTGCATCAGGTGCTAATAAAACAGCGGCTACTGACTGATCTTCAACCGCCCAAACAGCACCAAATACACCATGCTCAGAATTAACTTGAACAAAGTTACATTTACCAAGACCTGCACCATTCACTGCTTTAACCGCACTATTAATCAATGAAATGGCATTCGCACCAATCAATGCAACATTATATTTTGAGTTATTATGCTGTACTAATACTTCACCCGACATATCAAAAATTGCAGATGCCAAATAACCGTCAACCGCGTGTAATGGTACTAAAGAATCTTCTAAAGACATGTTTATTTCCTATTTTATAGAGATTATTATTAAGTCTTATATATACCTAAAGATATATATCAATTGAACAAGTTAATAATGTCCTCTTTCATTTTCTATGTCAAGTATTTTTCTGAACTTCTAGCAAATATATAAATCAAAAATTAAAGTACTTGTTGTATTAATAATACACTAATATTATCTTTGCCTTCTAAATTTAAGACCTTATTAACTAAATTTTCTGCTTTCCAAGATAAATCATTTGATTGGAGCAAAATGCTTGTAATTTTATCATCGGTCAACTCAGTGGATAAACCATCCGTACACAACAATAAAATACCTTTATCAAGTTGTCCGTTAATGCTATCCACTTGAGGTAAAGTTTTCCCCCCTAATGCCTGACGAAGAAGATTACGTTGTGGATGAATTCTTGCTTGTTGTTCATTGATGTCTCCTTGATCAATAAGTTGTTGAACAACCGTATGATCATGTGATAATTGTGTTAATGTATCTCGCTCAAATAAATAAGCACGACTATCACCGACCCATGCCACTTCAAATTCTGTTTTTTTAATCTGTACCGCCACAATGGTCGTCGCCATACCTTCTTTACCATTAAAACTTGTTGCTAATTGGCACACACCTTCATGAGCTTGAATAATTGCATCGACTAAACAAACCCCTTTACTGACAGCAGACTCAATACAATTCACCGCAAATTGACTGGCGATTGCACCACCTTCATGACCACTCATACCATCTGCAACCAACCATAAGCCTATATCAGGACATGCCTTAATACTATCTTCATTGATATTTTTATGATTGCCGATAGCAGAATATGTTGCACTCATCAATGCACTTGATAGTGTATCATTATTAAGCTTTTCATTATTAGCCATAGAAGTATTCCTTAATTAGATCTATTGATCAACAAATGCCTTCTTGTAATACTAGAATCATTTGTCGTAAAGGTGGAATAGGATTTCGATGACACACTAATTGACGACAAAATTGAGAATCTATATTTAATAATAATTCTTGAACTTTACCTTGTTTCAGCTTATCCAGTACCCAATTAAGTGCATAAATATTACCTGCTTCACGACTTTCATTCATTTCTTTAATGGTAAAACGTGAATCAAATACTAATTTTCCACGATAAAAGACTAAACCAAAGTCAATATTAGCCAAACGCTGACCATTCCAACGAATATTCGTTGTTTTACGATCTGTTAAATGCAACAATTTTGTAAACACTTCCCAAACACCAAAGGCAAATAAATAGTCTTTGGTATCTCGTAAAACATGTAATTGCCTCTGACTCAGGGCTTCAAATATTTTTTCCGTAATAATAATTTCAGAACTGCACAGATAACGAATCTTAGTATCCGTTAATAAATTATTAAACTCTAAGCCAATCCCTTCTTTAATAGCTCCTTCCCATGCTTCCTTAATATAAAAAGTTTTTATATCTTGTTCATGAGTGGTAAAGCTAATTTCCGCACAATGTCCAGTAATATTACGTTTATGCGTTACTGTTAAATGATTATAATCATAACCAAAAAGCTCTGCCGCATAACGACATAATAATGTATCTGATTGAATAGATTGTTGATAATCAAGCATATCAAAATAATGCAAATAATCATTGACAACAAAATCATTCGACACATGCTTCTGTTGAATATTTAATTTTTCGAGTAACGACAAACAATGCTCCACAGCATTATTAAACTCAAGTGTTTTATCAGATGTTTTGTTATTCACTTTTTACCAATTTACCCACTTTATCCAGTACTATTTTTGCCATTCCAACATTTGCATGAGGATCTAATAAGACAGTCGCAATGGATTGATCTTCAACTGCCCAAACTGCGTTAAAAATACCATTTTCGGAATTTACTTGTATAAAATTACATTTACCTAAACCAGCATCACGTACAGCGTCCACAGCACTATTAACCATCATTGTGGCATTGATCCCAATTAATGAAATATTATAGTCTGACTGATTATCTTCTGCCATCACTAAACCTGACATATCAAAAATTGCAGAGGCTAAATAACCATCAATATCATGTAATGGTATTAAGTTATTTTGTAGTCTAATCTGTTCTTCTTTTTTAAGAGGACTCTCTAATACAATGACTTCATCCTGACTTCCTAAAATTTCATCTTTCTCATTATATTGAAGAATTAATTTTTCTAAAGAAAGCGATATTTTATGAGGACTGACTTGTTTTGGTATTTTTCTAAAAGAAAGGGCTGTGCATTTTTCACCCAAAATATCTAAAACAGCTTGTTCACCCTCATGATCACCATGAAGACTATTGGATAAAACACCATCATGAAAATAAATAAGTGCTATAGATTTTTTATTTTTAATTTCTATAAAGCAACTTTTTTTAGCGGCTTTAATTAATAGAAATAAATCACCCATTAAAATATCTTCTGCCTTTTTTATGAGTGAGTTTGGCTGTTCAATATCGGTTAAAAGAGTAATAAATTGTCTGATACCTGAAAGATTATTGGCACAATAAAAACTTTTATTAAAAGAGCGTCCTCTAATTTTCGATTGAGTTAAAATCACAATATTAAGTGTCGGAAATTCCTTTATCGTTAAAAGTAATAAACTTAGGCAATCAATATTTTCTCCTAATAACTCCATAATGATGGTATCAACATCATTTGTTTTTAGTATTTTTGCACCTTCTAAAAAGCTTGAGGCAAACAAAAGATCATGATGTTGATTTTTTTGATTATGTAATCCTATTTTAAATGTTGATAACAAAATAGTATCATGTAAAATAACTAATATTTTTTTCATTTGATTGATTCAATCCAAAAGTTTTTTTAACACCATTAAAAGATAACTATAATTATACCTAAGGACAGCATAAAATTGTAAATTTCTTTGAGTCTATCGTTTATGAATCTTTCACTGAAGAGTGATTAATCTGTAAGGCATATAATAAACCTTTTGCTTTGGCACGAGTTTCTTCCAATTCTTTTTGAGCAATTGAATCAAATACCAAACCCGCTCCTGCTCTAAAACTGAGTATTTGCTCATTTTTATTACGTTCTAATAACAAAGTACGAATTAAAATATTTAAGTCCATACTACCGTCACGATTAATATAACCCATTGATCCTGTATAGGCACCTCTTGAAGATTGTTCTAATTCTTCAATAATTTCCATACAGCGAATTTTGGGGCAACCTGTAATCGTACCACCAGGAAAAAGGGCTTTAATAACGTCTCCGGGAGTACTCTCTATGCGTAATTTTCCAATCACATTTGATACAATATGATGCACGTATGCATACGTTTCATTGCTCATGAGTTCATCCACCTTGACACTACCGGGTATACACACTCGTCCTAAGTCATTACGGATCAGATCAATTAACATAATATGTTCTGCTTGCTCTTTAGGATGATGATGTAATTCATCTAAAAGGCGTAAATCTTCTCGATTAGAAGGGCTTCTAGGGCGTGTACCTGCAATGGGTCTGGATTCAAGCACGCCCTTATTCACTTTAAGCAAGCGTTCGGGGGATGATGAAATAATGGTACTATGGGCTGTTTCAGTCACAAAACTTGCCAAGCCAGAAAAAGGTGCAGGGTTTTTTTGATTTAAACTTTGAGCCAATAAAAAGGCTTGTTCACTCTGTGTTTTGGCAGGAGCAACACTTTTCCAAAGACGTGATAAATTGACTTGAAAGACATCACCCTCTTTAATATAATCATGCACTTTATCCGCTGAATGAAGAAAGCATTCTTCTTTTTCTTCTTCAAGTGTGAGTTGCCAATCAATCATAGTTTCTGATTGGGCAGTAGCTTGTTGTATCTGTTGAATATCCTTTAATAATGCTTGATAAGCACTCTCATGATCACTGTTTTGTTCACTAAGAAAAAAAGCCTTCTTTTGTTGGTGATCAACAATCAGTGCCTGCTTAACACGGGCAGCATAAGCAATAGGTAATGATGCGTATTGCTTCTGTTCAGATAAAGTGAATGCTATTTGTAATGTGGGTTCAAGCTGTTGAGCAAATTCATAAGCAAAAAATACAAACCAACCGCCCCTAAAAGGTAATTGACATGATTCACTGTCTTCATCTATCATTTTATTTTGTTCAGATAAAAAAAGTTGATCAAAGGTATCAAGGAAAGACGAATTTTGGCTAATATCAATATTCTTATCAGAACAAGAAAGCTGAAATGACGCATCCATAGTCAAATAATAATCAGGCTTAATAAAGACTATATCAAAGTTTAAGGTTTGACTACTTTTACTGGATGTATTGAGGACAAAGGGATATTTATCTGGAAAATGGCGATAAAATTGGATAAGCTCAGGTAATGCTTGTATTGAAATTTCTGTATACTGACATGCCTGAGTCATAGTATCGCTAAGTTATACTTTAGCAAAGATTAAAGTGCCATTAGTACCACCAAAACCAAATGAATTGGAAATAGCATAATCAATTTTTCTTTCTTTTGCCACTAAGGGTGCATAATCCAAATCACACGCATCACTAGGATTGTCTAAATTAATGGTCGGCGGTATGACTTGATCACGTAGTGATAAGGCGGTAAAAATTGCTTCAATACCCCCAGCAGCACCCAGTAAATGCCCTGTCATGGATTTTGTTGAACTCATGGTTAATTGATACGCATGATCACCAAAGGTACGTTTAGCAGCATCAGTTTCAGCCTGATCACCCGCGGGTGTAGAAGTACCATGAGCATTAATATAATCAATTTGTTCAGGATTTAAACCTGCATTATTCAGTGCTGAAACCATACAGCGACTGGCACCCTCACCCCCTTTTGAAGGCAAGGTCATGTGAAAAGCATCACCACTCATACCAAAGCCCAAGACTTCAGCATACATATTAGCCCCTCGTGCCTTAGCATGTTCATATTCTTCTAATACCACCACACCCGCACCATCGCTCAAGACAAAACCATCACGATCTCGATCCCAAGGACGAGAAGCCGCTTGTGGATCATCATTACGAGTTGACAGAGCCTTTGCTGAAGCAAAACCAGCCAAACCTGTATGAGAGGAAGCCATTTCTGCTCCTCCAGCAACCATTACATCGGCATCACCGTATTCAATAATGCGTGCCGCATCACCAATGCTATGAGTGCCTGTTGCACAGGCCGTTGCGGTGGATAGATTAGGTCCTTTTAAGCCATATTTAACGGATAAATTACCTGAAATCATATTAATAATATTACTGGGTACATAAAAAGGAGAAATTTTTCGAGGTCCCCCTTTTAAGAAAGTCGCATGACCTTTTTCGATACCAGAAACACCACCAATACCCGAGCCGATATGAACCCCTATTTTCCATGAATTTTCATCAGTGATTTCAAGTCCTGAATCTTCAATTGCCTGAATACCTGCGGCCATACCATAATGCATAAAAATATCCATTTTTTTAGCGTCTTTAGGGCTTAAATAATCATGAATATTAAAATTTCTGATTGAACCACCAAATTTTACAGTATATTTTTCTGTATCAATATGATCGATTGGCTGGATACCACTTTTACCTGCCAAAATATTTGCCCAAGAATCCGCGACATTTAAGCCTACAGGAGTCACCATCCCTACTCCTGTAATCACTACTCTTCTCTTAGTCAAAGACTACCTCCAAAAAAATTAAAGCCGATTTTTCATAGTGTTTAATAAACAACACCACTTAGAATCGGCTTCATAAAATATTCTATATTATTGCTATTAACCGTCTTGATGCTACAGATAAAACAATAGTGACTATCTACAATTATGTGTTAGCTGTAATATAATCAATTGCTGATTGAACTGTTGTAATCTTTTCAGCTTCTTCATCAGGAATTTCAGTGCCAAATTCCTCTTCTAAAGCCATAACGAGTTCAACAGTATCTAAAGAATCCGCACCTAATTCATCAACAAATGATGCTTTTGGCTTTACTTCTTCTTCTTTAACACCCAATTGTTCAACAACAATTTTAGCGACTCTCTCTTCAACAGTACTCATTTTTTTAAAATCTCCATTATTCTTTGTAACACTTAAATTATACCCTTTATAATTAATTAAAAGCACAAATGGTAAACTTAGTGTGTTTATTTATGTGACGCTATTCTAGTGAAATCTAGTCAGATATACTAGTATTAGATGCTAATATTTTTATATTTATGGTCATTTATACCGCTATAGATACATTAAAGCACAAAGAATAGCCACTCATAGTCTCAATTTTTATTAAAAATATTATTTATATTGAGCAATCAGTGGACAAGGTTTTGCAATCAAAAAACCTTGTATATAATCAATACCAATTTGATCAAGGCTTTCTAAGGTTTGTTGATCTTCAACATATTCAGCAATAGTTTTAACATCCATGACTTGGGCAATTTCATGGATCATACGCACCATGACCTCATCAACCGCATCATGAGAAATATTATGCACAAATTGTCCATCAATTTTTATATAATCAAAAGGCAGTGCTTTAAGATAAGAAAAAGAACTAAAACCTGAACCAAAATCATCCAGTAAAATACCACAGCCTATATTATGCATACGTTCTACAAACGTTTTTGCCACACTCAGATTATCAATAGCAGCCGTTTCCGTAATTTCAAAACATAATTTTTCTGCAATGAGATCATTGTCTAGTAACAGTGATTCAATCCGATCAGGCAAATCAGGATCGGTTAATGATTGTCCTGAAAGATTAATCGTATAACGACCTTTAAAATTACCATTTTTATGTTGACTTAAATAAGCAATAGTATGTTCTATTACCCACACATCAATTTTTTTCATCACACCATAGCGTTCCGCAGGTGTAATAAATAATGCTGGAGAAATAATGGTGCCATCTTCATCTTTCATACGAATCAATATTTCCCTTAATGGTGTTAAGGTCGCATGGCTTGGTGTGGGTGTAATAGATTGAAAGAACAGTAAAAAATGATCATTTTTTAATGCTTTATTGATACGTGGTAGCCAATTCATCGCCTCTTTTTGATGTTTTAATGATTGATCATCCTTTTCATAAATAAAAACTGCATTACGTCCAGATTCTTTGGCTTGAAGACAGGCGAGATCAATCGCCAACATAACATCTTGTAACGTTTTCATATCTTCATCAATCATTGCTAGACCAATGCTGATCCCTACATCAAACGCCTTAGATTCCCATTCAAAGCGAAAGTCTTGAACTTTTGTTAAAATTCGATACGCAATATCCACAGCCGTTTGATAGGACATATTCCATAACAAAATACCAAATTCATCGCCACCAAGGCGAGCAAGAAAGTCATTTTCCCTGAGTTCAGACGCTAACAAACCTGAAATAATGGTTAATAATTTATCACCTGCGGCATGACCTCCTGTATCATTGACGAGCTTAAAACGATCCAAATCTAAATATAATGCCGTATGAGTATTTTTATTAATCTGTGTATATTCCAACATCACTTCAAGCTGATTTTCAAACGCAACACGATTATAAAGCCCTGTTAAATTATCATGATTTAATTGATAAGTCAGTTTATCGGTCAATTGATGCTCAGTACTCACGTCACGTAATACAATGACTAATCCTGATTCTTTTTCTTGAAAATTAATAGACGATACTTTAATGGTCACAATCACATCACTATCAGGGTGATTGACTCTTAAATCAAAGGTATTATCTTGTAATAAATAGTCTTTCAAAAATTGATGCGTATCAATATTAACCCCTTGATTGTCTTTAAATAAGGTGAGTACATCATTCAAGTGCAAGTCAATCGCCTCATTATTATCATAGCCGATCAATATTTCTGAACTTGGATTTAAAAATTGTACAATACCTTGATTATTAATGACAATCACCGCATCACTCATTGAACTTAATATACTTTTAGCCTGATTGCGTTGCCGATCCACTTCCAATTTTGCTTGCTGAAGCTCTTTAAGTGACAGGCTATGTTTACGCCAATATAAAAATAAAACAATAATTAATAGAGTAATTGAGCTGTGTAATAAAAAATGACCATTTTCCAATAAATGGCTATTCGATGTGCCTCTATAATCATTTACTATAAGAAAAAGAGAGATAATAAAAAAAATGAGAAAGCTTATACTAAAAGGATGAATATTATCCAAAAACTTAATTTTTTTTAAATAATGTGTAAACTTCATGACCAAGCCTCTAACGGTTGGATGTGTAACCGGGAAAAGTATCTTTATCAATCATAATTTCAATTAGATTAATACAACTATGGCAATCTATTCGAGGCAATAAGCCTTCTAAATCACTTTCTGATCGAACAAGATAATGATGAATACCAAAAGAACGTGCTAAGAGTGCATAATCTGGATTGATAAAATCACAATTAATATAACGTTCATCATATTGCTGAAACTGATTCTTTCGGATCAGACCCATTGTAGCATTATTAAAGAGTACAATCGTCAGAGGCAGTTGATAATTAACAGCCGTCATGATCTCCATACAACACATTTGAAAACCACCATCGCCAATAATAGCAAACGGTATTTTATTATTAGCAAAACGTGCACCAATTGCTGCGGGTATTGCATGACCTAATGAAGAAATACCTGAATTGGAATAATAATTATTTTCTGAGGAGACATTAAAAAAATTCTGAGCAAAAATAATATTATCATCAAACACCATAATATCTTTTTTAAAGTGTGTTTCTAACTCTTGAAAAAATAATGCCACTAACGGAAAACGCTCATACAGTTCTGATAATTTAGAACGCGATTGCTCACAACACTCCATTTTATACTCATGAAAAGAGGCGGTGAGTATTTTAGAATTAATTTTGTGTGTGTTTAGCAATGCCCGTAATTGACTATTAAGGGGTGTTAAAATCAATCGAATATCAGCCAATACCGCCAAATCTGCTTTAAATACCTTCTCTAATTGTTCCCTATTATTATCAATTTGAATAATTTTTTTGCCCTTTAATAAGGCATCATTCCACACATAGCTAGTGCGTTCATTAAAGCTTGCACCCAAAAAAATAATCAGATCCGCTTGCTCTAAAATATACTGATACGCCCCACCATAAGAAGTCACCCCCAAACTGCCCAAGGACAATTTTTCTTGCTCTGCGACAACGCCCTTGCCTTTCAAACTAGAGGTCACAGGAATATTCATCAGTTCACTTAACTGGGCGACCTGTGACTGAGCTGATGACATTAAACAACCATTGCCTGCCACAATAATAGGTGCAGAGGCCGCAGTAAGTAACTGAATAAATGCCTCTGAGTGATCATTATGATGAAATGCCCCTGAGCAAGACAGATGTTTTTTAAAGTGAATAGCATCAAGCAATGTGTCATCGACTAATTCTGTTTGCACATTAAAGGGAAAACTCAAAAGCACCGGCCCTGAGGTATCACTGAGCAGTATTTTAGCGGCACGATTGAGGACATTGGCAAGATAATCAGTACGTTCTACTAATTTGCTATACAGTGTAATGCTATCAAAAAGAACATTTTGATCCAGACTGCCTCCTTCTCCAGAGCTTTCTTGCAGACCCCCTTTACCAAAAATATGGGTCGATGTCTCACCCGTAATCACTAATATGGCTTGCTTATCGACATAAGCATTGGCAATACCTGTCACAAGATTAGTAGCACCGGGCCCTGCCGTTGTAATACACGCCGAAATTTGCCCAGAAGCTCGGGCATAACCACCTGCCATAAACGAAGCACCCTGCTCATGTTTTGCTAGAATACTTTGTATATTAGAATGATATAAACTATCATAAACAGGTAAAATATGTGCACCTGGCATACCAAAAACATGGCTTATGCCCAGTTGCTCCATAAAGCGGACAATCAGATCACTTACAGAAATTTTCATAAAATATCAGCACATATTACTTAATTAAACAGTTTGATATTATATTTTTTTTACGCATCAACTACAACCGCCACTAAAAATAGTTATTGGATGATTATTAAAGAGTGTGCAATAGGAATTCACCGTCCAATGAAGATTCTTCATACCTCAGACTGGCATCTTGGTCGTTCATTATACGGAAAAAAACGTTATCCTGAATTTACTGCCTTTTTAGAATGGCTTGTTCAGACCATAGAAACAGAAAAAATTGATATTTTACTGATTGCAGGTGATGTTTTTGATACCAGTACACCCAGTAATTTAGCACAAAAATTATACTATCAATGTTTATCTAAAATAGCAGTTTCTCATTGCCGTCATATTGTCATTATTGCAGGTAATCATGATTCCCCTTCGTTTCTTTGTGCGCCACAAACGTTACTGAACACCTTAAATGTCTATGTCGTCGGTGCAATCAGTGATGATCCTGCTGATGAAGTGATTGTTCTTAATAATCAACAATTAGACGCTGAAGCGATTATTTGTGCCATTCCCTACCTGAGAGATAAGGACATTCGTCGTATTGAATCAGGGGAAAGTATTGATGATAAAAATCATAAACTCATTGAAGGAGTGCGTAAACATTATCATACAGTATGTGCCATAGCCGAACAAAAGCAACAAGCACTGAACACTCAAAATAAAAACAATACCATTCCCATTATTGCCATGGGGCATCTTTTTACCGCAGGTGGTCAAACAACCCAAGGCGATGGTGTAAGAGAACTGTATGTGGGTTCTTTAGCCCATATCAGCGGTGCTATTTTTCCAGACGCTATTGATTATTTGGCTTTAGGTCATTTACATATTGCCCAACGTGTGGGTGGTATGGATCATATTCGTTATAGTGGCTCTCCTATTGCAATGGGTTATGGCGAAGCCAAACAAATAAAAAAAGTGCTTATTGTCTCATTCAATCAAAAAACACCTCAGGTACAGGCACTGGATGTCCCCTGCTTCCAAGCATTAGAACGGATCAGTGGTTCATTAGAGACAATTCAAAGTAGAATTGAACAACTGAAAGATGCTCATAGTAATGTGTGGCTAGAAATTGAATATACAGGTACACAATTGATAACGAATCTTCATGAATTATTGGAAGAGTCTTTAGAAAAGAGTGCCATTGAAATTCGTTGCATTAAAAATAAACGCACCAGTGAACGTATTCTCCACCGTATTCATCAACATGAAACATTAGATGATCTCAATGAATATGAAGTATTTGAACGCTGTCTTGATGGCTCTAATAGAGTCTCTGAAATAAGCTCTGAAGAACGTTTAGAAATAATAGAATCGTATCACGACATCATTAATACATTGCATGAAGAAGACAGTAATGCTGAATAATTATCCCCTTAAATCAATCCAAAAAGTACTGCCTTCGCCCACTACGCTATCCACACCAATTTTACCCTTCATCATTTCAACCAAATTTTTAGTAATGGTTAAGCCAATACCTGTTCCCTCAATATTTTTATGACAATTAAGGCGTTTAAAAGGTGAAAATAATTGCTTAATTTCCTCTGCATTTAAACCTTTACCTGTATCTGTAATGGTAATATGCAAGAATTGTTTATCATCATATTTTTCTAGCAATTTAGCATCCAGTATAATTTTTCCTGGCCGACTATTATATTTTATTGCATTAGAAAGCAAATTAATCAATACTTGTTTGAGATGTCTTCTATCCGCATAAATATAACAAACATCCACACTAACCCTATTAATTAATTCAATTTTTTGCTCGTGTAATTGACCACTGAGTAATTGTAGACATTCTTCCAACACTTCTTGAAGTATAATCTTTTCGATACACACCTTTGTTTTTCCTGATTCAATCCTTGCAAGATCCAAGAGTTCATTGATCAATGCTAATAAATGATGACCTGCATGTAATATTTCTTTCACATGATCTTTTTGAGTCGTTATTAAGTTATCATTTTTTATCTCAAGCATTTGTGCAAAACCAAGAATCGCATTCATAGGGGTGCGTAATTCATGACTCATCTGAGATAAAAATTCTGACTTTGAGCGATTGGCTTTTTCAGCTTCTTCTTTTGCCGAAACTAGATCATGAGTGCGTTCCGCAATTGTTTGTTCAAAATCATTATGCAAACGATTTAATTCATCACCCATATTATTAAAACTATGCACAAGTAACCTAATTTCATCATTATTGGTGTTTGTATACAGTCTTTTATAAACGCCGTTACGTGAAAGATTATTCATTGCTTGAGTTAATAATTCAATAGATCGCGTATATTTTCTAATCACTCCATAAATTAATAAGAGTGCAAACATAAGACTGATTATAAAAACAACAATTTTTTTATTTAATATATTATATTTTTCTTGCTTTATATGATCATAAGGATAAGCAAATAAAATTGAACCTGAGATCAATGTTTCAATCAGATGTAATGGTTTGACCGTCACAATATAGGCTTTTTCTTTATAAATAATTTCTAACATATTATCAGGATTGCGTAATAATTTTTGATAGTTCAAATAAGAAACAGGCAAGGCCTCTAAATTTTTATGACCCCCCCATTTTGTCGCACTCATAATGGCACTATTACCCACAAAGGCAATTTCCAATGGTGTATTATTTTTTATATTGTCCAAAAATGTATCATTAATAAAATAGCCTACTAATAATAGGCCTGTTACTGTATTATTGTTTTTAATCAGTGCTGAGGAATAGATAATAAAGGTCTCTTTTTCACGTGCTATTTTAGTTATTTGACTATGTGTTTTTAATGTTTGTTTCACAATAGAATGATACTCTAAAGAATCACCCACACTATATTCACTGCCTGTTTGTGCTAAAACAACCGCGTGTTCATCCAGAAGAATCGCCACATCAGCAGACATCTTACTTTTTTCGAGTGTTAAAAGCGTGGATAATTTTTGTGTATTATAGTGATCAATATTTTGAAAATTAAGTTGATTAGAGAGCATTTCTTTTGCACACATCTGTGATGTTTTCGCAATAAAATCAATAAAATTCTCTGTGGTATTATAAGCCACCTTAAAATCATCAATGAGTCCTGTTTCTATTTTTTGATTCATCATACGATGGCTTAACAGTAAGTTAAGACTAAACGTAAAGAACAAGACAATAGATGTTAAAAAAAACATTTTAAACATTATTTTTTTATAAAAAGGGATTGATTTCATCTGCTTAATTAGTCACATTAGGTATTAAATGTTCAGATTTATCTTTATTTTTATAAAACTGTTCATATTCATCAATTGCCCATTGAGTCGTTTTATCGGCATGACAACCACCATTTTGACATGAATTTGGCATACCATATTTGAGCGTCGCCTGAGGTGGAATAATCCTAAAAGCATGACTCCTTAAACTAAACTCTCCGCCTGCTTGAATAATTTTAGGCATGTGACAATCCACACAGCTCACATGCTCTGCTGGGCATGGAAAATGTTGTTTATGTTCCTTCATAGTGTGAGTATCCTTAGTATGACATTCTTGGCATTGATCAGCCATTATTTGATTCCTATTTTCAATTCCAGATTGGTGGGGATCATGGCACACCACACAAGTAATATCATCTTGTGCATTATCTAAAGTGGGTAAGATCCGTTTCTTTTTATCACCTTGATGATCATTATGACGTTTTGCAATAATATAATCACCACTATGACATTGTAAGCAGGTATCATTAGGTGTTGAGCCCGTGACACAATTCACCCTTCTTTTTATACGTAAGTTTTTTAATGAACGTGCATGACCCGAGCGAGCAAAATCAGCATATTCCTGATGTTTATTTTTAGAGACACCATTCCCCCACCAATATTGATTGTTTTTATCATTTTTGGGTGTTGTTTGCTGAAAATTTTTATTTAATGCTTGAGCGGGTAAATATTCAACAGGAAAATTAAATTGAATCTTAGTTTGATGACTGATAATTTTATTTTCAATCCCTCGGCTATGGCATTGCCCACATACTGCTGATTTTATTGAAAGAGCAATATCAACCTCATTGGCAATGATTTTCTTTTGAGACGCTGAATAATGACATACTTTACAGGAAAAATTCATTAAAAGTTGTTTGTTTTCTAGGTGCTTACTTGCAGGACCGTGACAGGATTCACAGCCCACACCATATTCATTAAAATCACCTGTATTAATATTAAGTCCTGTGGTGTGACAGCCATCACATTTTTGATTAAGAGGGGTTTCTCGCCATGTTTTTTCTTTATAAGGAATCCATTCTTGTGTTAATACCATCCACTTGGCAGGAAAAGGATAAAACTGCCCTTCAATTTCTCTTGCAAATACTTGTTCCCATTTGCCACCGATAATGACTTCAATATCTTGTTTATCAAAACGAACAAAATCAGGCTTATTCTTAATAATCAGCTACTATTTGAGCATCATTCGTAAATCTTTTAAATATTTTAGGATGCTGTGAATCATGCCATGATTGATGTTCTCTTTGATGACACTCAGCACAGCGTTCACTACCAATATAAACAGCGTCATTGCCTTTTATTAATGAGGTATTAAAATGTAAGAATATAAAAATGAAAATAGACAGTATGAATAGTAATAAAGATATATATTTCGCAAATTTCATTTTTTTATCCATAAAATAATATCTGTCTGAATGGGAATTTCATCCATAAAAAAAACTAAATACTTAAATAATAATACCACACTATTTAACCTATACAAAGTAAGTTAAATAGTCTATTAAGGGTATTCGCATTATTGTTCTCTAATGAAGTAATAATCCTCTCCCTTTAAGGAGGGAAATATGTCAAAATATGCTATAGTAATAAACAAATCATTTAATTTTAGTACAACTATGGCACATTATTATGGCACATTATAATCTTGTTTTTCAGGGAAAAGTGATTGAGGGTGCTTCAGTTAATCAAGTAAAACTCAATCTGGCTCAATTATTTAAAATGAGTACTACTAAAGTTGAACATTTATTTTCGGGTAAGCCTGTCAATATCAAAAAAAATATTGATACTCAATTAGCAAAGAAATATTTGCTGATTTTTAAAAAAGCAGGGGCTATTGTTAAAGCAATAAAAGTACAAGAGCCTAAAGCAAAAGCAAGCCACAATCAAAATGTTATTCAACTGCCTAATATTGAACATCTCACTCTCTCAGACGCTCATTCAGGTTCCTTAGAAAAATTTTCAACCGTCGTAAAAGCCATTAAATTACCCGATATTTCTTATCTTAAACTATTACAACACGACAACACTCCTTTATCATCACACAGTCCAAAACCAACGGCAATAAAACTGCCTGATATTTCTAATTTATCCATAGCAGAGCCTCAAGAAGGAACACTGCAAGACCTTCAAAAAAAGCCTGTCATTTTTAAGTCACCTGATATTTCTAATTTATCCATATCAGAGGCTCAAGAAGGAACACTCCAAGACCTTCAAAAAAAGCCTGTCATTTTTAAATCACCTGATATTAGCCATTTAACAATGACTGACATCACTTCTGAACAAGCAGCTCCTTCTAATTTAGATAAAGCTGTTTTTCAAATCAATTAATATATGATAATAACGCCATGAAAGTATTAGGTATAGAAACATCTTGTGACGAAACAGGTATTGCTATTTATGATGATCAGCAAGGCTTATTGGCAGAAGCACTTTATAGTCAAATAGAACTACATGCTGATTATGGTGGTGTTGTTCCAGAACTGGCCTCACGTGATCATGTCAGACGAATGATACCCTTGATTCAGCAAGTAATGTCTGAAGCAGGTTGTGAAAGCCATGATATAAAAGGCATTGCCTACACATCAGGGCCGGGTTTAATGGGTGCATTAATGGTCGGCGCTGCTGTGGGTCGGTCATTGGCTTGGACATGGAAGTGTCCTAGTATTGGAGTACATCACATGGAAGGTCATTTACTTGCTCCCATGCTTGAAGATAATGTCCCCTCTTTCCCTTTTCTTGCCCTATTAGTCTCAGGCGGTCATACCTTATTGGTGGATGTAACCGCCATAGGAGAGTATAAAGTCATTGGTGAATCTCTGGATGATGCTGTTGGTGAAGCCTTTGATAAAACCGCTAAAATGCTGGGATTGGCTTATCCCGGTGGCCCTATTATTTCTCAATTAGCAAAACAGGGACGTAAAGATCGTTATAAATTTCCACGTCCTATGGTGAACCGCCCCGGTTTAGATATGAGTTTTAGTGGTTTAAAAACCTCTGTGCTTACCACTTGGCAAAAATCTGATAAAAGTGAACAAACTAAGGCTGATATTGCCGAAGCCTTTGAAGAAGCGGTGGTTGATACACTGACCATTAAATGCAAACGTGCTTTAAAAGAAACCCAGCATAAACGCCTCATTATTGCAGGAGGTGTCAGTGCCAATCAACGCTTACGTGAACGGTTAACAGAACTGGCCGATACCACTTCTTTAACCGTTTTTTACCCCAAACCACAATTTTGTACCGATAATGGTGCAATGATTGCTTATGCTGGCTTACAACGATTAAAGGCAGGAGAACACGACGGCGATGGTTTTTCAACTCGACCCAGATGGCCTCTGGATGAATTAAAACCACCAAGCTAAAATATTTTTTTTAAACAGAATAACAGATTAAGAATTTTTATGACGAATAACATATTTGCCTCTAATGAACAGTTTCGACATATTTTTGAACAGGGTTTGGTAGAGTTACTGGATCATGAAGGGCTGGGCGTATTTATTTTAGTTTTAGCCAATGCCAGCTTTGATCAACATGTGCATGACTATACCCATGATGTGTTATTCAAGAAATATCAGCAACTGACACAAAAATACCGTTTATTACTACAAGAAGGACAGTTTTTAACAGAGCCTGAAGATGATATTTTAGTTTTTTTAAAACTCATGGCAATTGGTTTAGAGCGGGTCAGTCAAACAGAATTTCGTCACACCGAACAATGGGAATTACAATTTAACCATATCCGTTCACTGCGGCCTGCACGCATGAGTAAAAATGTGATTGAAGGGCTTTATTTAGCCTTTAATCCTGAAGGCTTTCATTACAATAAACCGTTTTTACAAAAAGAAAGTTATTGGAATGGCATGATGAACGGCAAACATTTAGATATTTTTTATAATAAATTTCCTTTTGCTCGCTTTCATTCCTTGCTCGTACCTGATAGAGAAGCGTGCTTGCCCCAATATCTCAATTATGACTACCATGAATATATCTGGCAAATTACGGAGCAATTAGGTCACACACTCAACGGCATTGGCATGGCATATAATTCTTATGGGGCGTTTTCATCCATTAATCATTTGCATTTTCACTTATTTATAAAAGATCACCCTTTACCGATCACACATTCTAGTTGGCATCATAATGGGGGTACTAAGCCCTACCCTATCACCTGTCATCTGTTTCAATCCCTATCATCCGCTTGGGTATTTATTGAACAATTACATCAGCAAAACATCAGCTACAATCTTATTTATTTACCAAACAAAGTATATTGTCTGCCACGCAAACATCAGGGTACTTATCAAGATGCTTCTTGGAGCAGTGGTTTTGCATGGTATGAAGTCAGTGGTGGCTTTACAACTTTTAACCATAGCCAATTCATGGATCTGGAGGGTCAGCAACTTGAAACAGAATTATCCTTATTAAACCTTGATATTGACATTGATAAACACCATTAATAAACTCATTAATCCTATAAATAAAGAGTAACTCTATGGCATTTGGTAATCCACGCGGTTCTATGATCCGCAAAATAAAAACTCCTGAAGAATTCATTGAAATGGTCAAAGAACTCAGAGAAGATGTCTTTGATTTACGTGAAGCGGTTGACTATGATCCTGATGAAATGGGACGTGCGGGCTTATTTGTTGAACCCTTAGAAACAATTGTTGAAGCCCTTTATCAATCCTTTGTCGATGGCACTTATGAATTTAAAGATGAAGATTTACCGTATATGACCATTGTCCATGAAAATAATCACACCGCTGTTTTACCCATGTTGCATCTACTCAAAGAAGTGAATAGAATCCATCGTGATGGTTTGGATATTGACTAACAATGGATAAGAATTTTTGTAGTCATTGCGGTAATGAAATAGAGAAAAATGCTGGCAGTTGCCCGATATGCAATGCACCCACCACATTTCACGGTAAAGACTGGCAACGTAAAACCCCCAAAAATTTTATTTATTATTTTATTGGCTTGGTAATATTTTGCTTTTTAGTGATGTTTATTGCGCCACGATAAATTTAATTCTCTTTTTCATCAATATGCAATAGCTATTTATTATTAAGCTGCCTGTTCGGCAGTGAACATTCTAATGATTGTCTGACTAGATTTATATCATTTCTAAGCTGCCTGTTCGGCAGTGAACCCAACATAACTTGTACCAAATTGGTTTAAAGTTTTCTAAGCTGCCTGTTCGGCAGTGAACAAACGCGATAAAACATGCTTTGATGCAGGGCATTTCTAAGCTGCCTGTTCGGCA
>JAGLFC010000099.1 GCA_023144715.1 Gammaproteobacteria bacterium
CTGAATGTGTGTTGACGGATCTTATTCTGGTGTTTTATTCATTAAAAATTCTAATAAGGCTTTCTGTGCGTGTAAACGATTGCCTGCCTCATCCCACACGACACTTTGCTGACCATCTATCACAGAAGCACTGACTTCTTCACCGCGATGAGCGGGTAAACAGTGCATAAATAACGCATCATTATCAGCCTGTGCCATTAACTTATCGTTAATAATATAACCATCAAATGCAATTTCACGACGTGCTTGCTCTTCTTCCTGTCCCATAGAAGTCCAGACATCCGTCACTAATAAATCAGAGTCTATTGCTGCTTCCATCGGATCACGAATAATTTCAACGTGATCACCTGCTGCGGAAAATATATCCTGATCAGGATCATAACCTTTGGGGCAAGCAATATTTAATTTAAAGTTCCATTGACGTGCCGCATTAATATAAGAATGACACATATTATTGCCATCACCGACCCAAGTGACTGTTTTTCCTTCAATACTGCCACGATGTTCTTGATAACATTGCATATCAGCGAGTAATTGACAAGGATGATACATATCCGTGAGTGCATTAATAACAGGTACAGAAGAATATTCTGCGAATGTTTCTAGATGTGCTTGATCAAAGGTACGGATCATAATCATATCCACCATTTGAGAGAGGACTCTTGCACTGTCTTCAATGGGTTCACCACGACCTAATTGTGTATCTCTTGGCGAAAGAAATAAAGCACCGCCACCAAATTGTACCATACCTGTTTCAAATGAAACTCGAGTGCGAGTAGAAGACTTTTCAAAAATCATTCCTAGCATACGGTTTTTTAAGGGTTCGTAAATGTCACCTTTTTTTTGCATTTTTTTAAGAACAATGGCTCGTTCTGTCATTTTTTTTAATTCATCACTCGAAAAATCCATTAAATTTAAAAAGTGGCGTAATTTATTTTTTGTTGTCATTCTTCTATTCTCCTGCAAGGCAGGTTTAATTATTATTCTTATTAATAGGTATGTTCAATAATGAGTTGGCTGACAATTGCAATAATGTCATCCGCTTGTTCATCACTGGTAATGAGTGCAGGTAATAAGCGTACAACGCTATCAGCAGTGACATTAATTAATAGCTTCTTATCTAATGCTTGTTTAACTAACTCAGTACAGGGGCGATCCAGTTCAATACCAATCATTAGCCCTTTGCCTCTGATATCCAGTACTTTTTTCTGTGAAATTAATTCTGCTAAAGACTGCTTAAAGCCTGTTTGGAAATAAAGTCCTAATTCTGCAGCTCGTTGATCGAGTTGCTCAGTTTGCATGGTTTTTATCGTGGCCAGTGCTGCGGCACAAGCAAGAGGGCTACCACCAAAGGTAGACCCATGTGTACCGGGTATTAAAATTTCAGCGGCTTGACCTTTTGCAAGACACGCTCCGATAGGAAAACCATTGCCCAGTCCTTTTGCCAAGGTCATAATGTCAGGTACAATCTGAGCATGTTGCCCAGCAAACCATTGACCTGTTCGACAGATACCTGTTTGTATTTCATCTAGGATCATTAAATAATTATTGGCATCACAAAAATGACGCACATCTTGTAAATAATGATCAGAGGGTGTGATTAAACCACCTTCTCCTTGTATGGGTTCTACCATAATAGCCACAATATTTTTATTATTGTCAGCCACCTGTTTAATGGCATCCATATCATTATAATTCACATGAATATAGCCAGACACTAGAGGTTCAAAACCTACTTGTACTTTACTATTACCTGTTGCTGATAGTGTCGATAAGGTTCGACCATGAAAACTTTTATTTGCCACAATAATAGTCGGTAAATCAATATGTTTGATTGTATGACCATAGCGACGTGCAATCTTAATGGCCGCTTCATTGGCCTCTGCCCCTGAATTACTAAAAAAAACAGTATCCATTGCTGATAATTCACACAACTTATCTGCTAAAGCTTCTTGGTTAGGAATACCGTATAAATTAGAGGTGTGCATTAATGTTTGAGCTTGATCGCTAATGGCTTTGGCTACCGCTGGGTGACTATGACCCAAACCACAGACAGCAATTCCTGTTAAAGCATCCAGATAGCGTTGATCGTGCTTATCATAGAGATAACAACCATCACCTTTGACAAAACTAATAGGCAAACGCCCATAGGTATTCATAATATGCTCAGACATGACAATAATTCCTAAATAGTACCTGCAATTTTATTTGTGTTGCTGTATTTTGCGTATACTACATATTCTATGTTAAAAAATTAAAAACCGTTAAAAACAAAAAAGCAGTCAATAAGACTGCTTCAATGTAAACCAGACATTATATAAATTTTATTTTTTAATTTCAAGCTCTTTAATTAGAAGGTGATTGCTGATGAATAATATTACAACAACGATAGAACAAAGAAATAAAGGCTATTTAGATTGGATTTTAGAATGTAATCAATACACTCTTAATGATTTTACCCCTTTTATGATTGAATCATCCATTTTAGGCTATATTCATATTCATAATATTAATTTATTTCGTTCCTTTGATACTATTTTTTCCTTTGCACAAAAAGAAGGGCAGTCATTTATTACCTTTCAGCCTAACATTAAAACCTTTGAACAACGTAGTAAAGCAGCTAATGAAGTGGCACAACAATGGTATCAATCAGGTGCTTTATCTTCTTGGGTGGGCGAACAATATGATGTGAGTACTGCTTTTGATCAAACGGCCTTTTTTACCATTGAGCGTTCAGCGGCTTCTTTATTAGGGATTAAAAAATATGGTATTCATATTAATGCTTGGGTGAAAAAAAAGGAAGACATTTATATTTGGGTGGCAAAACGTGCGATGGATAAACCGACTTTTCCAGGTAAATTGGATCACTTGGTCGCAGGGGGACATGGCAGTGGTTATCATATTGAAGAAACCATGATTAAGGAATGTGCTGAAGAAGCCAATATCCCACAAGCAATAGCACAACAAGCTCAAGCGGTGTCTATGATTACTTATGTTATGGAGAATAAACAAAAATTACAGCAAGATCATTTATTTGTTTATGATTTACAATTAGAGACTGATTTTATACCTCATAATACCGATGGTGAAGCAGAAGAATTTTATCTCTGGCCTATTGATAAAGTATTAGAACGTGTGGCACATACTCGTGATTATAAAATTAATTGTAATCTAGTCATTATTGATTTTGCGATACGTCATGGTTTTTTAAAACCTGATGAACCTTACTATAGTCAAATTTGCTCAGGCTTACATCATACTCTATGATACTGAGGAGACTATCATAATTTGACATAAACTGTCTTGACATTTTATGTCAAATACATAAAATGTAATAGAGCAGATTCAATAAAGGATAAAATAATGTTACAAATATTGGAAAGAGTTCATAACGCGGTTAACAAACACATCACCTCAGATGGTACACAGTTTAGATCAAATATTGATGTGACCAGTGAAACGCCCATGTTAATGGTGATTAGAGAAGATCGTGAAGAGTTTCCTATACTGGTCACTGCCAGTATTGATCAAATTTTATGCAATACCGTTCTTTTTGATGAAAAACAAATAAAAGAAACTCGGCAGATAGAAATTAATGAAATGATGTTGCAATTAAATATGGCAATGCCATTATCATCCTTTGCCAAAACAGGGCAGTATTATTCTGTGTTTGGTGCTTTAGCAACTGAATCCATTGATAAAAATATTTTATTAGAAATTGAAATGTTATCTGATAATGTGATTGATGCTTTAGAAGTCATGAATCCATTTTTAATCTAGTTGAATAAAATTAAGTCAAATTATAAAACAGGAGTACAATGATGGGATTTTTAACAAAAGTGTGGACGGCATTGCGTGGTGTGGGTCATGAAACAGAAGGTGTTTTTATTGATGCTCAAGGAATCAGAATTTTAGAACAAGAAGTGCGTGATGCTAAAGAAGCTCAAGTGGATGCTAAGGAATCATTAACGGATGTAATGGCAGAACAATTAAAAATGGAACGTCAAGTTGATCTCACACGTAAAAATTTAGCAGAATATGATCAGGCTATTCGTAAATTATTGGCACAAAACAATGAAGCTTTAGCCACAGAAACCGCTGAAAAAATAGCTGAAATTGAAGTCGATTTAGAAACAGAAGAAATGGTATTAACCAGCTATAATGAGCAAATTACTGATTTGAAAGTGACTATTTTAGAATCTGATAAGCAGATTAAAGCTCTGGAACGTGAGATTTCTATTGTGAAATCCACTGAAGCTGCACAAAAAGCGGCTGAACTGACTGCCAAACGTTTTTCTGGTAGCAATTCATCGTTGCAATCTGCCAGTGATTCTTTACAACGCATTAAAGAACGTCAGCAAAAACGCAAAGATAAAATGCTTTCGGCTCGTCAATTGCTTAAAGAAACCAGTGGTACAGATTTACAAGATAAGTTAATCACCGCAGGCGTTATTCATAACAAAGCCAATGGGCAATCTATTTTGGAGCGTTATAAAGCGGCTGAAAATAAGACCACTTGAAATAATGGCATTTGAGTCTCATGAAAAGAAAGAACAAAGTTGTGATCCCCGAACGCTGGAAAACATCGGATAAGCAAATTAAAAAAATGCAATTAGCTTTTGAATTTGAAGATCTTGTTGAGAAACAGTTAAAGCAGGATGCCCTAGATAATGGTATTTCTGCTTCCTCACAATTGAGAAAAATTTTAAACTTACACTATGAATCCCCTTTAAAACCTCGTTTATCAGTCACTTTGAGTGTGGAAGATAGAGAAATACTGGCACAAAGATATGCGGTTAAAGCAACTGATCGAGCTTATATCCGTTTGGGCATTAGCCGTGAAATAGAAACCTATTATCATACATTAAACAATCAATAAATACTGAGTGTTTAATTCCATATTAGAAATTAAGGAATAAAAAATGAATACAAAAAAATTAATAATCTATGCAATTGTTGCATTAGTCGCTATTATTATACTAAAGATCATTATTGTAGTGAGTTGGAAGCTCATCCTTTTTTCATTAATGATTTTAGTGGGCTGGCTTGTCTTTGATAATATTATTAAACCAAGAATGAAAAACAATAAATCTTTTATGAATATTAAAAAATAACCTATAGAGAATAATAAACACAATGGAAAATTTTTTAACGACTATTGTTTCTTTTCCAACCATTATATTGAGTGTGTTATTGGGTGTTGTTTCAATTTATTGGTTTTTAACCATATTGGGTTTATTTGATATTGAAATTTTAGATGTTAATATGGATCTTGATTATTCGGGTGAAGTTGCTCCTGTGGGTGGTTTTGCAGGTGTTATGGTTGCTCTGGGATTAACGGGCTTGCCTGTGACTATTATTCTTAGTTTTATTATCCTATTTGCATGGTTTGGTACTTATATAGCTTCACTCTATTTACTTTCATGGCTTGATTCAGGAATATGGTTTTGGCTGACTGCTCTATTAGTCATTATTTTATCCCTTATTATTGCAATACCAATGACTATTTTTATGACTAAACCGCTACAACAATTTTTTAATGTAAATTATGCCACAAAATCAAATGACTTATTGGGTGAAGTGTGTCAATTGATTACCTCTGAGGTCACGGATCGTTTTGGTGAAGCTGAATTAAATAAGCAGGGCGATCACTTTATTTTTCAAGTGCGTAGTACACAAAATAATGCAATAAAAAAAGGGGATGATGTGATTTTATTAGAATATGATCATGAAAATAACTATTACTTTGTAAAAAAACAATAACAATAACTTTAAATAACCTAATGGTCTAGGAGTAAAATATGGATGGTCTTATTGGAATTGCAGTGGTGATTGGTGGTATTTTTTTATTTATTGCCGCAATTGCAGCGATTGTGGTCAGTTTTTATGTCAAAGTAGATCAAGGACAGGCATTAATTATTAATGGTATGGCAAAAAAAGCAAAAGTATCATTTAGTGGTGGTGTGGTCTATCCCATTGTGAATCGTAAAGAATTTATGAATATTCGAGTCAAACGTCTTACCGTAGCAAGAAGTGGTTCAGATGGTTTGATTTGTCAGGATAATATTCGTGCAAATTGTCGTGTTGATTTCTTTGTACGAGTCAATGAAACCGAAGAAGATGTGTTACGAGTCGCAAAATCACTGGGTACTGAATTAGCCTCAAATCAGGAAGCGGTAGAAGAGTTATTCAGCTCAAAATTCTCAGAAGCCCTTAAAACCGTGGGTAAACAATTTGATTTTGTAGCTCTTTATCAAGAAAGAGAATCCTTCCGTGAAAATATCAAAAAGGTGATTGGGACAGATTTGAATGGTTATATCTTGGAAGATGTGGCGATTGATTATTTAGAGCAAACCCCTGTTGCAGAATTAGATGTGGATAATATCTTAGATTCACAGGGTATTCGTAAAATTACCGAACTCACCGCACAGCAAAATATTATTACCAATGAATTACGCCGTAATGAAGAAGCTGAAATCAAGAAAAAAGATGTCGAAACCAAAGAAAAAATACTTTCTTTAGATAGACAGCAAAGTGAAGCAGAAGCGATTCAAGAACGTGAAATTGCCATTATTTTAGCCAGAGAATCAGCAGAGTCCAGTATTGTTGAAGAGCAAGAAACCTTTAAATCTGAACAAGCTCGAATAGAAAAAGAAAAAAGTATCGGTATTGAGGAAGAAAATAAACGTCGTGAATTAGAAGTGGCTTCGCTTAATAGAGAACGTGCCTTAGCCACCGAACGTGAAGAAGTTAAGCGTGCTGAACAATTGGCGGCTATTTCTCGTGAACAGGAAACAGCCCTCAAAGATATTGAAAAAGATAAATTGGTTGAGGAAGAGAAAAAACAAATTACTGATATTATTTCAGAGCGTATTGCCGTTGAGAAAAAAGTCGCAATAGAAGAAGAAAATATTAAAAATATTCGTGTTAAGGAAGAAGCAGGGCGTAATAAATTAGTCAAAGTTATGGATGCAGAGGCAGAAGCAGAAGAAGCTTCAATTATGTCGATTAAAAAGGCAGAAGCTCAAAGTACAATGGCAAACTTTAAAGCCAAAGAGCAACTGGCATTAGCAGAATCAGATCGTCAAGCCGCTGAAAAAGAAGCAGAAGCGAAAAAATCCCTAGCAGAAGGGGTTGAAGCAGAACAAGCTGCTCCAGGTTTAGCAGAAGCACGTGTCAATATTGCCCAAGCAGAAGCCATTGAAAAACAAGGCATGGTCGATGCTATGGTTAAGAAAGAAATGGCCGAGGCGGAAGAAAAATCAGGACTAGCTGAAGCTAAAGTAGCAGAAGAAAAAGGCATGGCAGAAGTACGTATTAAAGAAGCAGACTCAGCAGGTGAAGAAAAACAACGTATGGTGGATGTCAATATTCGCAAAGAAGAAGCTGCCATTACCCAACTACAAGGTGTAGCAGATGCTGGGGCGTTACGTGCTATGGGTGAGGCAGAAGCGGATGCGACTCGTGCCAAAGAACTTGCCAATGCCGAAGCAATTTATGAGAAAGAAAAATCCAAAGCAGAAGGTATGCGTGAAAAATTTGCAGCGATGTCACAAATGGATGTGGATTCTCGTGCTCATGAAGAATTCCGTATGCAACTCGAACAAAATTTAGCTTTAGGTATGGAGCAAATTGGTGTCAATCGTGATATTGCCAAAGACCAAGCAGAAATTCTTGGTAAAGCCTTTGCCAATGCACGTTTTGATATTGTGGGTGGTGATGGTAAATTCTTTGATAATTTTGTCAATGCTTTATCGGTCGGTAAAACGATTGATACGGTTGTGGATAAAAGTGATGTAGTACAAACGGCTTTATCGGATCGTATCAGCGGTGAAAAAAGCATTATTGAAGATGTGAAAGATATTTTAGGCGATGGTAAGCTGTCCTCAGAAGCCGTTAAAAATCTCAGTATTTCTTCCTTTTTGCAAAAAATGAAATCCGCTGATCCTGAGCAAAAATCACAATTAGCAGAATTAATCTCTTCATTAGCTGAGAAAAAATAGCAGTGTTTATTATTTAATGTACCACTGGTGCGTGGCATAAATTTAAGATGTGAGGGAAAATCTCTTTGGGTTTATGCTATCATGATGTGATGCCTTTTTTTTATAAATCTAGATAGCTTACCATATAATGTTAAGAGTCTATGTCTTGTGAATTAGAATTATTGTATTTATGTTATGGAGGCATTGTGTTTATAATTTAAGAACTTCAAATATAAAGTATTCATTAATAAATGAAGGATGCTCAAATAATTCATAAAAGCATCCAACAGAATAGTTAACAATTAGGTAAATATATTATGTCAACCACCTCTCAAGACATGGAAAACATGTTTGAAAAACAACGATTTTTAAGTCATCTCAAGCTTTTTGATTGGCTTTGGGCAGCTGTTATTCTGCTTTCTACTGCGTATGTATGGCAGAAATATTCATCCTTAATGGATGGTTATGAATTAGGTATTTTAGCATTTACCAGTGTTTCTATGATTGCTTGGGGTTGGTTATGGAAACCTGTTCAGTGGTATATCATTAGCGTGGCAGTATTAAGTCTTTTTGCGATATGGATTTATGGTGATAATTTAGCTCTGGGTGAAACAAACTTCTTTTTAAAATTTTTAATTTCTAGTACCTCGGCAATTATGTGGATGTCAGCCTTATATGTATTAGCAACCGTTACTTATTTTATGGGTCTGATTATTGGTTCTGATTTTACTAATAAAACTGCTTCTGCGATGACTTGGTCAGCAACCGTTATGGGATTAGTAGGTTTATTGGTACGCTGGCGTGAATCTTATCTTATCCATTATGATGTGGGTCATTTCCCTGTCAGTAATCTTTACGAAGTGTTTATCTTATTTTCTATTATTACCGCGTTACTTTATTTGTATTATGAAGGTAAAAGTAAAGAGTATAATATGGGCGGTTTTGTTTTACTGGTCATCAGTTCTGCGGTTGCATTTTTATTATGGTATGGTTTTGGTGAACGTGGTGCCAGTGAAATTCAGCCATTAGTACCTGCCTTACAAAGCTATTGGATGAAAATTCATGTGCCTGCTAATTTTGTCGGCTATGGTGCGTTTGCATTATCAGCAATGTTAGGTGTTGCTTATTTAATTAAAGATTCTATGATGCGACATGGTAAAGAAGGGGCGATTATTAAGCGTATTCCTGCTCTTGAAGTAATGGATGATATTATGTATAAATCGATTGCTTTAGGATTTGCTTTTTTTACATTAGCCACCATATTAGGAGCTATGTGGGCAGCTGAAGCATGGGGCAGTTATTGGTCATGGGATCCTAAAGAAACATGGGCATTAATTGTTTGGTTAAACTATGCTGCTTGGTTGCATTTACGATTAACAAAAGGCTGGCGTGGTCGCCCTCTGGCATGGTGGGCTATTATTGGTCTCTTTGTTACTCTTTTTGCTTTTATTGGTGTCAATATGTTTTTATCAGGCTTACACTCTTATGGTGAATTATAGTAGAGTCTATACTTGATGATAGAAATTATTGTTCAATAAAATATTTTAAATAATGATAAAAAAGGAAAATAATATGCGCGTAATGTTCACGCTATTAATGATGTTAAGTTTAAGTAGTCTATCTTGGGCAGATTATGATGAGGGGATTGAGTACGAAGTTTTAAAAAAAGTACAGCCTGCACCCACTGATGGTACAGTAGAAGTGATTGAATTTTTTTCTTATGGCTGTCCACATTGTTATCATTTTGAACCTTATTTACATAGCTGGGAAAAAACCAAGGCCGATTATATTAAAGTCGTTCAAGTCCCTGCTATTTTTAATAAAAATTGGGAATCTTTAGCCACCTTGTATTATGCTTCTGAAGTATTAGGAGTGAAGGATAAAATGCATCCTGTAATTTTTGAAGCCATGCACGGTAATAGTGGTAAAAAAGCACGTTCTTTTGATGATATAAAAGCATTATTTGTTGCCAATGGTATCTCTGAGAAAGAACTTGAGAAGGCGTTAAATTCATTTACTGTAGCGGCAAAAACACGTCGTGCAAAAACAATGACCAGCAGTTATGGTATTGCTTCAGTGCCTAATGTTGTTGTGCAGGGTCAGTATCGTACCAATGGCACTCTGGCAGAAAGTCATGAAAATGTCTTTAAAGTTGTTGATTTCCTTTCTGAAAAACTTGAAAAAGAATATAAAGAAAAAAATCAATAATGGATTGTTAGACTCTCTTTCTTTTTTTGATAAAAGGATGATAGAGAGTCTTTTTAATTTATTTTATAAAAATAGCGAGTTAATAATATACTCAGAAAATAATGACGACTCATAACAAACCCCACCTTTATTGTTTTATTTTTTCTATTTTTATTTTATTCTCACTCAATAGCTACAGCGATATTGTTAAACCAGCATTGGTTGAAATTTCAGTAAACACCAATGGTTCATTTAAAGTAGAAATTAGAGCCAGTATTGAAGCCTTATTAACGGGTATCAATAGCCAATATAAAAATACCAAAGAGTCCCCTAATGCTCAGGCGTATGATGATTTAAGGATTTTATCTCCAAAAGAATTGCGTACTGCTTTCCAATCATTTGAAACACAATTTTTACAATATGTCATCATTAACTTTGATGATCAACCCATAAATTTTCAGATTACACAGGTTGATATTCCACCGCGTGGCTATGTCAAAGTACCTAGAATCAGTCTGATTATTATTGAAGGTGACGCACCGACAAGTGCTTCTTCATTAAGCTGGTATTATCCTTCTCTATTTGGGGATAATGCGGTGCGTGTGCGTCAGGTTGATGAAGTCAATGAAAAATGGCATTGGTCATCTTGGCAATGGCTAAAAGATGATGCAATCAGCGAACCTTTTTCACTGACTGAAGTCTTTACCCAACACACTTTTTTGCAAATTGTACACACTTATTTAGTTTCTGGCTTTGAACATATTTTTCCTAAAGGCTTAGATCATATTCTTTTTATTCTTGGGATTTTTCTACTCAGTAGCCAAATAAAACCCTTATTATGGCAAGTTACCATGTTTACTATTGCCCATACCATTACTTTGGGTCTTTCTATAAATGGTATAATTAATCTACCTGCCAATATTGTTGAACCTTTAATTGCTTTATCCATTGCGTATATTGGCATTGAAAATATTATCACACCAAAATTACATAAAAGTCGTTTATTGATTGTATTTATTTTTGGTTTATTGCATGGTATGGGTTTTGCAAGTGTATTATCTGATTTTGGACTGCCTGAAAATGATTTTGCTACGGCTCTAATCAGCTTTAATCTTGGTGTTGAATTGGCACAATTAGCCATTATTTTAACGGCTTACTTTTTTGTTGCGTATTTATTGCGTAGACAATTGAATAATGAGCAATACTATCGTAATCTAATCGTGTTGCCATGTTCATTAATAATTGCAATGATTGGATTATATTGGACGTATGATAGAATTCAATTTTAACTTTATGTAAGAAAGGATAAAACAGTGAAAATTTGTGTGATAGGTGGAACAGGTTTTGTTGGGACATATTTGATTACGAAACTGGTGAGTTTAGGGCATTCAATTAAAGTGATCACGCGCCGACCTGAACGCCATCGTCATTTACGTTCATTGCCTCACATTAAAATGGTGACGATTGATTTTTTTGGCAATAAAATTTTAGAACGCCAACTGGATGGTTATGATGTTGTAGTCAATCTTGCAGGTGTCTTAAATCAAGAAGGCAAAAATTCATTTGTTCAAGTACATGAAAAAATAGCTGAACGAGTGGCAGAAGCCAGTAAAGCGGTAGGTGTACCACGTTTATTACATATCAGTGCGCTCAATGCTGACGAAAATGCAGGCAGTGAATATCTCCGCTCAAAAGGTCGGGCACAACAAATAGTGTTGGCGACTGAAGGCATAAATGTCACCACTTTTTCACCCTCAGTTATCTTTGGTTGTGGTGATAGCTTTTTTAATCGTTTTGCACAATTGCTGGATATTATGAGAATAGTTTTTCCATTAGCCTGTGCCAATTCAAAGCTTGCTCCTATTTATATTGGTGATGTTTGTGATGCAATGATCAATAGTATTGATAATCCTAAAAGCTATGGCAAAAATTATAATTTATGTGGCCCAGAAACTTTTTCTTTAAAACAATTAGTAAAATATACGGCCAAGCAAACCAAAAGCAATAGTCTTATTTTACCGCTGAATAATTTCTTCTCAAAACCCTTGGCAATTTTTATGGGATGGTTTCCAAAAGCTCCAATGACTTTGGATAATTATAATAGCCTCTTAGTCGATAGTGTTTGTTCTGAAGCAGATTGCAAGACAGCATCTGAAGAATTAAATCTTCAATTGCATAGTATTGAAAGTGTGGTTCCTGAATATCTGGGTGACAAAAGTTTTTCTGGACAAATGGATTTATTAAGAAAAAAAGCCAAGCGTTAATATTAATTTTTTTGATGTGAATGATGATAAAAATTTATAAAGTCGGTGGGGCAGTTCGAGATAAACTGCTCAATATCAATGTCGTTGATTATGACTATGTTGTCGTAGGTGCCACCATAGAATATATGTTGGCACAAGGTTATACTCCTGTGGGTAAAGATTTCCCTGTTTTTTTGCACCCTGAATCACATGATGAATATGCTTTGGCAAGAACAGAGCGTAAAACCGCCAAAGGTTATCATGGCTTTGAATTTTATGTGGATACCAATGTCACATTAGAAGAAGATTTAATACGCCGTGATTTGACGATTAATGCTATTGCTGAAGATGAACAAGGGAATTTATATGATCCCTATCATGGGATTGATGATCTCAATCAGCGGGTTTTGCGTCATGTATCACCTGCCTTTGCTGAAGATCCTTTGCGAGTATTAAGAGTGGCTCGTTTTGCCGCACGTTATGCTGATTATGGTTTTACAATTGCCGATGAAACAATGGCTCTAATGTCTCAATTAGTCAAACAAGATGAAGTAGATGCACTAGTGGCTGAACGTGTTTGGCAGGAAGTTGAAAAAGCTCTAAAAGATAAAAATCCTTGGATATTTTTCCAAGTATTGCGTCAATGCGGTGCGTTAAAGCGTATCTTTCCAGAAATAGATCGTTTATTTGGTGTACCACAAACTGAACGCTATCATCCTGAAATTGATACGGGTATTCATACTATGATGGTATTAGAACAGGCCGCAATTTTAACACCTGATCCTGTAGTACGCTTTGCTGCTTTAATGCATGATCTGGGTAAAGGGATTACCCCAAAAGATGAATTACCTCGACATATTGCCCATGAAGTGCGTGGCATACCTTTGGTTGATGCCCTCTGTCAGCGTTTAAAAGTACCCAAACATTATACTTCTTTAGCATTGCTGGTGACAGAGTTTCACCTAAACTACCATCGTGTTCATGAATTAAAAAATTCAACTATTGTAAAATTATTTTCTCGTTTAGATGCTTATCGTCGTCCTAAACGTTTTGAAAATTTTATTCTTGCGTGTGAAGCGGATGAGAAAGGACGTAAGGGCTTTGAAAATACTCCTAATGAAAAATCATGTTATTTAAGAAAATTATTTCAGGTGGCGGAACAAGTCAGTACTCAAGATATTATTGCTCAGGGTTATCAAGGTATTCAAATAGCAGAGCAACTCAGGAAAAAACGCATTTCAGCATTAAAGGAGAGTGTGTTTTGTGAATCATAATATGCTGATTCAGCATAGATAACATTATCTACACACGTACACCATCAAAAATATTGAGTTTTATTTAAGTGTTCAATTAAATACGGGTAGCTGGACGCATCTTTATGCCATATTAGATGGGGTGAATGAGAAATATTTTATTCCTGATAATAGCATGATTAAAACAATAATCTGAGAAGAATATACAATGAAAGAAGTCTATTTCACAGAAAACAATCTTAAAGAAAGGTGGTTTAAGTTTGTCTTAGATAGACCCATTATAGTGATCATTGTTTCTCTATTATTGATTATTATTGCCTCTTCTGGTGCGTCTAAACTTGTTTTTAAAAGTGATTATCGTGTCTTTTTTGGGGACAATAATCCACAATTATTAGCCTTTGATGACATGCAAAGCACTTATAATAAAAGTGATTCGGTTGATTTTGTGATTGCTCCTAAAAATGGAACAATTTTTACCCCTGAAGCCCTGCAAATGATTCTGGAAGTCACCGAAGAGTTATGGCAAACGCCTTATTCTACACGAGTAAATTCCATTACTAACTTTCAACATACCTATAGTATTGAAGATGATATGATTGTTGAAGATCTACTCACGGAAGAAGACGAAAAAACAGATGAAAAACTACAACACATAAAACAGATTGCTTTACGTGATCCACTACTGATGAATCGCCTTATTAATGAACAATCTCATGTGTCTATTATTAGTACCACGGTACAATTACCAGGTATTGATCCCACCCGTGAAGTCCCTGAAGTTGTGCAATTTGTACGTGCTATTCGAGATAAATATCAAAGCAAATATCCAGATATTGATATTTATTTATCAGGTATTGTTATGATGAATAATAGTTTTGCTGAATCGGCACAAAAAGATGCCAAAACATTAATTCCACTGATGTTTTTAGTCATATTTATCTTAATGATGGTGTTATTAAAAAGTGTTTTAGGTGCTTTGGCAACCTTTATCATCATTATTGCCTCTATTGCAGGTGCAATGGGTTTAGCAGGTTGGACAGGATTTTTTCTAACAGGCCCTTCAGCCTCAACACCGACGATGGTTATGACCTTAGCAGTGGCTGATTGTATTCATATTTTAACGTCGCAATTTTATGAAATGCGTCGTGGTACCGAAAAACGTGAGGCTATTTTAAGAAGTTTAAGAATTAATTTTCAGCCTATTTTTTTGACCAGTATTACCACGGCTATCGGTTTTTTAAGTTTAAATTTTTCAGATGCCCCTCCTTTTAGGGATCTCGGTAATATGGTTGCTGTGGGTGTGATGCTCGCGTTTGTGTTATCCATTAGTTTATTTCCAGCATTATTAAGTTTATTAAATTTTAAAGTCACATTAAAGCCTGAATCACA